>SLHT01000182.1 GCA_007136055.1 Syntrophomonadaceae bacterium | reverse complement strand
GCCCACCACAAATTTTGTACCATTTTGCCGTAAGTAGCCCGGGAAAGGGTTATGATCCGGGAAATATCGCGCGGATCAGACTTCACGAGCACGATATGCCCCGCTTCTACGGCTACATCAGTTCCGGCCCCAATAGCAATCCCGATGTCAGCAGTAGCCAGAGCTGGAGCATCATTAACCCCGTCTCCAACCATGGCCACCTTTTTCCCACCCGATTGAAGTTCATTCACCCTGGAGGCCTTGTCTCCGGGAAGCACTTCAGCAAAAACCGTATCGATCCCGATCTCTTTGGCAACAGCTTCAGCTACGGCCTGCGAATCACCGGTCAGCATGATTACTTCGATACCCCTCTTCTGAAGAGCTTTAACCGCTTCCCGGCTTACTTCCCTTATCGCATCAGCAACTGCAAACATTGCTATTACTTCATTATCGCGAAGCAGGTATATAGCAGCCTGCCCACGATCAGCAGCCTTGCCAGCAGCATCGCTAAGCGCCTCCGGCACCTCCGCGCCCTTCCCCTCCAGCAAAGCAGGGCCGCCCATGTGATATTCCCTGCCATCTACCCTGGCAGTCACTCCCTTGCCTTTTATAGCCTTGAACTGATCGGCAGCCGGGACATCAATATTTCTATCCTCTGCCGTTTTTACTATGCCCCGGGCAATAGGATGCTCGGATTCCGCCTCGACACCCGCGGCAATCCGCAAGGCTTCATCTTCAGATAACTCATTTCCGGTTGCCGTTTCAACAACCCTAAATTCACCGAGTGTTAAAGTCCCGGTCTTATCAAATATTACTGTGTCCAGGTTACGGGCTTCTTCCAGGCCAAGGCGATCCCGGATCAAAAGGCCGCTCATGGCTCCCAGTGTTGTGGAAATGGCCACTACCAGCGGTATAGCTAACCCCAGGGCATGAGGGCAGGCAATAACCAGGACAGTAACCATCCGGACAATTGTAAAATCGATAGGCATGCCGATAAACTGCCAGACTATCAGGGTAAGCAGGCCGGAAAATATAGCCACACCGGTGAGAATCCTGGCAGCGCGATCGGCCAAATTCTGAGCCCTTGACTTAGAAGTCTGTGCTTCAGCTACAAGCCTCATAATGCCTGACAACTTGGTATCTTCACCGGTACCGGTAACCTCAATACGGAGCGAACCCGAGCCGTTAGTTGTACCGGCAATCAATTCATCGCCTTCTGCCTTTTTCACCGGCCGCGACTCACCAGTGATCAACGACTCATTTACATCGCTTTCACCTTTTCGCAAAACTCCGTCCACGGGAACACTCTCGCCGGGGCGAACCAGAACAATATCACCCTGCTTAAGTTCACTTACAGCTACTTCCTCCTCACCCTGATCAGTAATGCGGGTAGCTGTATCCGGTAAAAGCTTTGCCAGTTCCTCAAGTGCGCCCTGTGCCTGGACAATCGAACGCATTTCAATCCAGTGACCCAGGAGCATAATTGTAACCAGGGTGACCAGCTCCCACCAGAGCGCCTCTGCCTGAATCAAGTCAAACTGGACAACCCAGGAGAATACAAAAGCAACTGAAATAGCCAGGGCAATAAGGGTCATCATTCCCGGCAGGCGGGATTTAAACTCGTGCCACGCCCCCTTGATAAAAACCCATCCTCCGTAAACAAAAACCACTGTTCCTAAAATGGGAGGAATCCAAACCGATCCTAAAAAAACCGGGGCCTGGTAACTCAAAAGTTCTTGGATATGCAACGACCAGAAAACAACCGGCAGGGCCAGGACCAGTGAAATCCAGAATTTGTCACGAAACATCGCGGGACTGTGACCGGCGTGCTTATCATGGCCGCTGTGATCAGAATGGCTGTTTAGTCGTGATGATTTCATAGAAAAGACCCCCTATAAAATTCATGTCATTGTTGGAATAACATGTATAAAATATAGTCCATATTACGCTAAGAAACCGGAGCTGTGCTACCCGGTTACCATAAAGCCGGCACCCGTTTTATAGATTCTTTTTCTTTAGATGACGAACCCCCTTTTCACCTGTAATAATCAAATCGTCTGCCAGGCCGACAATCATCCCGGAATCTATATAGTTAACAGCATCCAGTGCAGCCTGATATTTCCACTGACCATTAGTGGCCAATGCCACTGCTCCTCGCTAGCTCTCTACCATCCCGAAGAGGGTATTCATAGACTCAGAAATTGTCGGGTGGGAAAAAATGGCGTCTCTCATAACACTGTAATGCAGGCCCCCCATCATGGCCACCTGCAGGATTGCCATCACTTCGCCGCCTTCAACTCCCAGGACAGCGGCCCCTAAGATCTTTCCGGTCCCGGCATCAACGACCACCTTCATCATTCCGTCGGTTTCATCAATCTCAATAGCCCGGGCCACCCAGCTCATAGGTATTTTTGCCACCTTGTATTTATGCCCGATTTCTTTTGCTGCTTTTTCGGTCAAGCCGATGCGCCCCAGCTGCGGGTCAATGAAAACCACGTAAGGCAGAGGCCTCCCTGATGTTACCGCATTACCGCCTTCAAGAAGATTTTTTCTGAGAATCCTGAAGTCATCGTAAGAAATATGGGTAAAAGCCGGTCCCCCGTTCACATCTCCGATTGCGAATATACCGGGGACAGTAGCCTCCAACCGCTTATTCACCGGGATAAAACCGCGCTCGTCAGTAGCAATGCCCGTAGACTCCAGGTTCAGGGCAGCCGTATTGGGAACCCGTCCGGTCGCTACCAGCAGATTGCTGCCTTCAATTTTTTGTTCCTCCTCGGCAGTATTTACGGTCAGCATGACTTTGCCAGGCGCAGGCTTCTCGACCCTGACAGTATCTGCATTAAGCAATATCTCCAGGCCCTCTTTTTTTAGGATATTTGCAACTTCTTCGGCTACATCCTGATCCTCTTTGGGCAGCAGCTGCTCACCTCTTTGCACAATTGTCACTTTGCTGCCGAAGCGGTGGAACATCTGACCGAATTCAAGGCCGACATAGCCTCCGCCGATCACTACCAGGTGTTGGGGCAGTTCGCCGAGTTCCATAATCGAAGTTGAATCGAGGGGATCTGCAGTATCCAGGCCGGGGATTGCGGGCATGAAGGAGCCGGCCCCGGTATTGATTATTATCGTATCGGCTTTAATGAATTCCTTTCCGTTGCTTGAAAGATCAACTTCAAGTTCCTTCTTACCAACAAAACGGGCTTCCCCCTCGATCAGGGTAAGACCCGGGGTTGAAAGCAGTTTCTTTTTACTGCCATCCCTGAAGCTTTCTACCATATCCTGCTTGCGCTCAATTACTTTTAAAAAATCGAGAGACTCAAAAGTGACATTTACACCATAATCTTTAGCCCTGCTGACCTGGTGAGCTATCCTTGCCGAAGCAATCATTGTTTTAGTCGGGGTGCACCCCGTATTAATACAAGACCCTCCGACGTGTTTGCGTTCTACCAGGGCAACTTGCCAGCCTGCTTTGGCCAGTGCCGTGGCAAGGGGAGGCCCGCTTTGGCCGGCACCGATTACTGCCGCATCAAATACTTTAAATTCTTCATTCATTTTATACTTTACCTCCAGTCCAGGATATAAATGGATAAAAAACAAACCGGGCAGTTGTTTTAACTGTCCTTAAGTTTAATATACTTTTCTGAATAATATCATTTATTTTGGAGGAAGGTCAAACCTCAATTGAACTTGTAAGATAGACACACAGTAAACTGTTAAAGTTGATATCAAAAAAAGCCGGCCCGGCCCGGCCCGGATTCGATTACCGTTGTTATTTGCTGTCCAGCTTAATCAATATGATGTTACAACGGATATGCCGGATCAGCATTTTTTTACTCCCTGCAGAAATTACTTGACCACAGCGGTGATTACCCCGAAGATATTTTCAGGAAGACCTTTAAAACAGGCCTGGTTTACGGGACAATTCCTGAAAAATACGTCGGCGACGGAATAAACGCCCTGGACCGATTTTTATGCATCAGGCGGTGATGCATGCAGCGGAGTTTACGAAGGGTTTAAACGCAAATGCTGCTTTTAACTAATGCTCTACAGGAGAAATAATAATATGGAACAATTAAGGTTTATCTGCAGGGTTGCTGTTATTGCAGGTGCCGGCGCAGATTGTCGGGGATTTAAAAATTTAGCCGGACGCTCAACTATTTTCAATGAACACGTTGCTGTCTTTACCCCCGGTGATCTCAGCCTAAGGGAGGAAGATCACCTGAGCGGCAAATATAATGAATGAAATATTTACGGCAGGGTTTCGCTTGACATGAAAGATCCGTTGGCGGTATTACTCTTCCTGTAGAGGAGTAATACCGCCAACGAACGAGATGTCACATGCCTTTAGATCTTTGAATCTACCAGATTATAATACTGCAGCCTTACGGGGAAAACTGTCTATCTGTCTAACTGAACTTTATTTTTCACACTTATGCAAATTGTGCGTTTTGGTTCCGGTAATTCCACTCTCACTGCTGACCTTATTAATTTTTACCATAAGCCGTTTCCAACCGGGCACATAAGCGCAGGTAGGCAGTTTTGCTGCATAATCATCCGCACATTGATTAGAACAGAATTCATATACTTCGCAGTCAGGCGCCTGATACTGTTCCCCTGGCGGTGTACAGACTAATTCTTCTCCACAAATGGTTTTTCGAGCCACCTGGTGTTCAGGGAAGAAACTCTTCCTACATGTTGGACATTCAACCTCTTGCCTGTTCGAGTCAAACATTGCCTACACCTCCTTGGGATTTATGATATTATCTCTATGATTTTAGTATACTTTAGACGAACACAACTGTCAAGCGTTTTGAATAATTAAAATATTCACAAGCAGCTGCGCCGGCGGCTAAAATGTTCAAAATAGAATTAGGATCCGGGCAAAAACTGCCCTGCTATTCATCGGGTTCCCCAATAATCGGGTCAATGCGGTTAACCATATCCTCAAAGCTGAAAACTCCCGCCTCACCGGATACTATTTCACCATTCCCGTCAATAAAGAAAAACATCGGTATATACTGCGCATAAAACTCATCCTTTTCCAAAAACAGATACGTTTCCGGATCATCAAAATCAGCAATAATAAATTCCACTTCACCGGCATAATGTTCTTTAAGAGCCATGATCACGGGCTCCATCATTGCGCAGGCGCTTCACGTATGAGCATAAAATTCTAGAACAACCGGCTTTTCACTCTCCAGGGCTTCCAGGTACGCCCGGTAAGGCTGGCTTGTAACAGTAAATTCAGCTTCATCGGCATCCTCAACAGCATCTCCGTTTTCCGTTTCTTCAGGGTCCGCTGTATATTCATAATCTTCATTGTCAGAACCTGTTTCAAGTTCACCGGCATCTTCAGTTTTTTCAACAACCCGGGACTCGACAGGTTCTTCTTCATCTGCTGGAAACAAAGCAAAATTGAAAAGCAGCACAATTGACAGCGCCGCTAGCAAGACAATAGCATGGATAGTCAGCCTGTATATATTAGACAAGATTAACCCTCCTAAAAAAGTATTTGCTTTACCATGATATTACATAATAACATAGTAAAGCAAGTGTATTGCTTTCAATTTTGAGCCTGACAGCCAGCCCTGCTCCACTTGCATTAATCTGCTTCAGTCCGCTTTTCATCAATTAGATTACATAAAAATAGCCATGGATAACTATCGCTGGCCTTGATTGGTTTACACCACGCCGGTAGATTGAGCTCAAGATTTAAACTTAATTAGTTCATCTTTACCTTAATTTGAATGCAGGGCCGGGTAACGGAAAACAGGGGAGCTACTTTCGCTGTACAGGTAATCCCGGGTCAGGGGAAGATCATTGCAAAGCCCTTTACTGAATAACAGCTGGTGAATATCAAGCCCGCTGTTATGAAATAATGCGGTACACCCCACTAGGTACAACCGCCAGATCCGGACAAACCGCTCGCCGTATTTTTCTTTTACCTCTTCGGCCACTTTTTCAAAGTTTTCAGCCCAGTGTCCGGTGGTCACGGCATAATGCAGACGCAGACTCTCCAAATCAATAAGATGAAATTGTTGTTCTGACATTATCCAGATTATTTCACGCAAAGAAGGAATGTGGCCCCAGGGGAAAATATATTTTTCAAGCAGCGGACTGGTCGGAGATTCGGTAGTGCGGGTAATGGAGTGAACCAGTGAAAGCCCCTGCGGCTTTAACATCTTCTTCAAACACGAGAAATAGGCGGGGATGTAATCTTTGCCGACATACTTAAACATGCCCACGCTGACAACTTTGTCGAAAGTATACCCTTCAACGCATAGATCGCGATAGTCAGCCACCCGCACCTGAACCTTATCCTCCAGTCCCTCCTGCTTAATACGCCGTTTTGTTTCCTCTTCCTCCTCTTTGCTCAGGGTAATACCCAGGGCATTTACCCCATAATCCCGGGCTGCCTTAATAATTAACCAGCCCCACCCGCTGCCGATATCAAGCAGGGTTTCCCCTTCTTTGAGTTGCAGTTTGCCCAAAATGTGATCGATCTTTTGCAGCTGGGCCTGCTCGAGCGTATCTTCCGGAGTTTGAAAATAAGCACAGGAAAAACTCATGGTTCTGTCCAGCCACAGCCTGTAGAAATCGCTGTCCAGGTTATAATGATACTGCAAATTTGTGGCTTGTTCCAGGGGCGATTGTTCTTTTTTAGTTTTCATAAAACGCTGGAAGAGTCCCTCTTTATCAAGATCTCTTTTAAACAATGCTTCGTTTTTTATTAGAAGGCTAAAAAGTTCCTTTAAGCCACCTTCAACGTCGATTTTTTGATCCAGGTAAGCTTCGCTGAATTTAATTTCCGGATCCCTGAGCATTTCCTTCAGGTTTAGTTTTTCTTTTACAATCACCCTGATTCGCGGTTCTTCATGTTTAACAGCCCCAAATACTTCTGTATCGCCATCCCAATAAGTAACCGCAATTGGCACGCCCTTGATACTGCGTAAAACAGCCCTAAGAAGGTTCTTATCCATTGTCCTGCTCCTTTTAAGGTAATCTGGAACAGCTAAATTCTTTATACTTTATCGCCTAACTTTTTACTGGCGGATTTGGTTCTATTATGCTACAATTCTTTCAATATTGCAAATATTACTTGTTGCAGCCGCCGACCGGCAGCAGGCAGTTTTCCGGCTTTTCAGATTGACACTGTATTACAATGCTGCTATCGTACTTCATGAAGAGGTGGAGATATGAAGCTCAGGCTCTTATTGTTTCTGCTTTCCGGTAAATTAAAGAATGCATCAAAAAAGAATGCCGCTTTTAAAAAACATATTAAGGATAAAAATCTCAGGGCGTTGATTAAAACTGCGGACAATAAACAGGGCAGACTCTATATTTTTGAGAGAGGAAAAATTTCCTCTGTTCCGGGAATCCATGAAGCATCCTTTGCGATGGTCTGGTCCGACCCCGATACAGCTTTCAGGGTGATGACTTCTGGTAACGAAGAAGCTTCGCTGGCTGCGCTGACGGAAAGAAAGTTGGTTGTTGAAGGAAATTATAAGAAATTTGCCTGGTTTTCAAAAGCCCTGTCACTAATGAACAGCGGCTAACAAACACGGAGGTTTTTAAAATGGCTCTGCAATCCACAATGAAAGAAAAGCCTATTGGCATTACTCCCTTTGATCAAGAGTGGCCTGTTTCCGACGGGCATATGGGCAAAAACACCTCCCCGTTTCCCAGGGTCAACCGTTTTATCAACCGGGTCCTCGAAGGCGAATTTACTGTAGATCACCAGAGAGCAAGCCTGGTAACCGAAGCCTATCAAAAATATGAGCACGAACCGCAGGTTATCAAGTGCGCTTTAGCCCTCGCCAATGTTCTCGACAATGTGGAAATCAACATTACGGAAGATGAACTAATCGCAGGTGAAATGGCAGCGCCAATGAAAGCAGCCCCGATTTTTCCCGAGCATTCCTTTAACTGGGTCATGGATGAAATGAAACACCACCCCTGGCATAAAAGGCTGCATGACCGCTACTATATCTCGAAGCGTTCGGCAAAAAAACTGAAAGACATCGAGAGCTTTTGGAAGGGCAAGTCTATTGACGAAGTCGTTATTTCAGAAATGAACGAAGATGAACTGAAGGGAACAAATGTCGGCCGTGGTTTTTACCTCCTTAATCTCTATATGTACGGGGGAATCGGACACCTCCAGGCTAATTATGAAAAACTATTTACCCGAGGTTTTTACGGGCTTAAAGAAGAAGTGCTGGAAAAACTTGAAGGTCTGGACAAAAACGAGGATCCGGCCGGGGCCAAAGAAGATTTCTACCGGGCAGAACTGATAACTCTCGAAGCGGCAATTCGCTATTTCCGGCGTTACGCCGCACTGGCTGTTAAAATAGCCGAAAAGGAAAAGATACCCCTGCGAAAGCAGGAACTTTATTTTATAGCAGACAACTGCAAATGGGTTTCGACAAACCCGCCGCGGACCTTTTTTGAAGCGTTGCAGCTGCTCTACCTGGCAACAACCATCCTCCTTATTGAAACCAACGGCCACTCGGTATCGATCGGCAGATTCGATCAATTCATGGAACCATTTTACCGCCGGGACATTGAAAGCGGTGAGGCAACCAAAGAAGAAATCCAGGAGTTGATCGAGCTATACTTTATTAAGCACCTGTGGTGGACCAAGTTGAGAGATCGCCTGACAGTAATCGCAAATTCCGGCCGGGGCATGGGCGGGGACAGCATTACCTTAGGCGGCGTTGACAGGGAAGGCAGCGATGCCACCACCGATTTAACTTTCATGTGTCTTGATGCCATTGCCCACACCAGGTCGGGAGTTCCCTGGGTTGCCGTTCGCTGGCATGAGCAGACCCCAAGGGAATTAAAAGTTAAAACAGCCAACGTGATCCGCATCGGCACCGGCCAGCCAAAAGTATTTAACGATCAGGCAGCCATCCCTGCTTCGCTGCGCGCCGGGCGGACCCTGGAAGACTCCAGGAACTACCATGTGGTGGGGTGCGTGGAGATCGACTCGGGCGGCAAAGAATACGGCTGGCACGATGCCGCCTACTTCAATATTGCCAAGATCCTTGAACTGGCCATCAACGACGGCAGATGTATCGGCTGCGGAGAACATTGCGACCGCTGGGAAAGCTGCGGGGAAGAAGGCAAACGCCTCGGGCCGCAAACCGGAAGGCTTGCCGAGTTCAATTCTTTTGACCGGGTATTGGAAGCCTACGACCGGCAGATGGAATACTGGGTTGACTTGATGGTCAGGGGCATCGAGATCATGGACCGAATCCATCAACGTTTAAAACCGCTTCCCTATCTATCCACCCTAATCGATGACTGCACGTTAAAAGGAATAGACGTATCCGCCGGTGGGGCCAGGTACAATTTCACCGGCCCCCAGGCTGTAGGAGTGGGAACTACGGCCGATGGCATGGCAGCGATAAAACAGTTAATATTCGAAGAGAAAAAAGTCACCGCAGAGGACCTGCTTAACGCCCTGGAAAATAACTGGGTCGGTGATGAGCCGCTCTACGCACTGGTTAACAGTGATCAGGTCCACCATTACGGAAACGATGACGACTACGCCGATGAACTGGCTAAATTTGCCACAGACACTTACTGCAAACATGTCGAAAACCGGCCAAATTGCCGCGGCGGCAAATACCTGCCCGGCATTTATTCGGTTTCGGCAAATACCGCCCTCGGCCTGACCCAGTGGGCCTCCGCCGATGGCAGGGTTGCCCTGGAGCCTGTTTCGGACTGCCTCGGACCGGTCCACACCTGGGCTGGTTCTCACGATACTAAAGGGCCCAGCGCCATTACCAAGTCGGTAACCAAGCTGGACCATATCAGGGCCGCTAACGGCACCCTGCTTAACTGGAAATTTTCACCTTCCTGTATAACGGGGGAAACCGGCCGGGATAACCTGATTGCCCTGATCGATGTCTATTTCGACCGCAAGGGGATGCACAGCCAATTCAATATCGTCAGCAGGGAAACCCTGGAGAACGCCATCAAAAACCCTGAAGAATACAGGTACCTGCTGGTCCGGGTCGCCGGCTACAGCGCCTTTTTCGTTGAACTGAGCAAGCCGCTGCAATACGATATTATGGGCAGGACTGAGCTGTCATTTGACTGATCTTAATAAGCAGGGCTATGTGACCAATATCCAAAGATTTACCGTCCACGATGGACCGGGTATTCGCACCGAGGTTTTCTTAAAAGGCTGCCCCCTTAATTGCAAATGGTGCAGCAATCCCGAAAGTATCAAGCCGAACCCCGAGGCAGGAGTTTACCCTGACCGCTGCATCGGGGTCGAAAAGTGCGGTTTTTGCCTTTCTGCCTGCCCCGCAGGTGAAAAAAATTTTCTGGTAACCGAAAATAACAGGGTGATGGCTATCAACCGCGACAGCTACACAGCATGCCTCTCCTGCGCAAAGGCATGCCCGGCAAATGCATTGATTACCTGGGGCAAAATGTATACTGTTCAGGAAATTGTAGATACAGTGCTTGAAGATGTTCCATTCTATGTTAAATCGGGAGGCGGCGTTACCCTTTCGGGAGGAGATCCATTAGTCCAGTGGAAGTTTTCTTTGGCCATCCTGAAAGAATGCAAGGAACACGACATCCATACCTGCCTGGAAACAGAGCAGCATGTCAGCCCCGACATCTTAAATATCGTCTACCCGTTTGTCGACCTGGTAATCGCCGACATCAAGCACATGGACCCTCAAAAACACCGGGAATACACCGGCGTGGGCAATGAACTTATTCTACACAATATTGCTGAAACCGCTAAAAAAGAAATGCCGCTGGTTATCCGCATCCCGGTAATTCCCGGGCATAACGACAGCCGGTAAAACATTGAAGCCACCGCGCGGTTTATTATCAGCACCTTAAAAAACCGGGTGCTGCAGGTCCAGCTTCTCCCTTACCGCCAGCTTGGCACTGAAAAATATCAATCTCTCAGCATACCCTACGGTATGGAAGATTACCAGCCTTCCGAACGGGAAATTTGGGAGAAAAACATCCTCTCCCTGGCCGAACTGTTAAAAACGTACGGCATTCCCGCTGTTGCCGGAAGCACCAGCAAGCCAGCCAGGTGAAAAAGCACCGCATAAACAGGCCCTTTAACTTAATTAATTGTCAGCTACGTCATAACCCGCTTTACGAATGGCATCCTTTGATTTTTCAGGATTAGATTCCGCAAGATTATATATAAAGCGCTGCAGCCGGTTTTTAGTAAAATAGTATTTCAACTTTAGTTGACGAAAGTATTAAGCCATTATTAAAATACAAATATAATGGTTATCGAATCACAAAATGCATTTACAGCTTTATTGAAGAAAAGGAGGCGTCAGTCAGGTGGCTGAACTTGATTATTCCATAAAAGTTGGCGGTGAAGCAGGACAGGGCATTAACACCATCGGTGATATTTTATCTAAAGCGTTTGCCAACCAGGGGCTTCACCTGTTTGCATACCAGGATTATTATTCACGGGTGCGGGGCGGTCATAACTTTTACCAGCTTCGAATTGCTTCTTTCCCCCTGTATTCATTTAAAGGCCACCTGGAGGCACTGATTGCCTTAGATAATGCATCATTGGATTTACATACAGATCAATTGAGCGCCGATGGCGTAATTGTATACGACCAGGAAAATATCGACCCTGAAAAAAAAGTCCCAAATTCGCTGGCTCTGCCGATGGCCGAACTGGGCAAAGAACATGGCGGAAAAGCGGTAATGGGAAACACGGTGGCAGCCGGGGCAGTATGGCAGATTATGGGCGGCGCCCCCGGCATTCTTGAAAATGTGTTGAGCAGGCATTTTCAAAGCAAAAACAGTGAAATAGTAGAAGCCAATATAAAAGCAGCACGAGCCGGCAGTGATTATGCCACTGAAAACTTTTCAGGCAGGTGTGCCTGTAAGCTATCTAGCGCAAATAATAAAGGCAGCATGGTGCTGACCGGCAATGAAGCAATTGCCCTGGGTGCTTTAGCGGCCGGATGCCGGTTTATGAGTTCTTATCCCATGACTCCGGCCAGTGGCGTAATGCAGTATATAGCCCGCCAGGCCAGGCGCTTACCGCTTGCTTTTGAACAGGCCGAAGATGAGATAGCAGCTATTAACATGTCTATCGGCGCCGCAAATGCCGGCCTGCGCTCCATGGTAGGCACATCCGGGAGCGGATTTTCGCTGATGGTGGAAGGGCTTTCCTTTGCCGGAGTGTCCGAAACGCCCGTTGTAATTTTACTGGGACAGCGTCCCGGGCCGGCCACAGGGATCGCTACCCGGACTGAGCAGGGAGAACTGCTCTTCAGCATACATGCCGGAAACGGTGAATTCCCCCGGGCTGTTTTTGCTCCCGTTAATGCCGCAGACGCTTTCTGGACTACCGTGCATGCTTTTAACGTTGCAGAAAAATACCAGATACCGGTCTTTATACTGAGCGATCAACATCTTGCAGATTCATCGTTTACAGTTGAACCGTTTGACTTGAATGCTGTGACAATTGAACGTGGAGATATTCTGGAAGAAGCAAAGAATGATGAAACAACAGAATACAAGAGATATCAAATTACTGAGTCCGGGATTTCACCGCGGGCCTTTCCCGGACGGAGCAGGCAATGTGTCGTAATTGCCGGAAATGAGCATTTAGAAAGCGGTTATTCAACAGAAGACCCGGTAATGCGCAGTAAAATGGTAGATAAAAGAATGCGTAAATTTAAGAAGCTGGCCGGGGAAATAAAACCTCCGGTAAGTTACGGTGATCAGAAACCGGAAACATTGCTGCTTACCTGGGGATCGACTTACGGAGCTTGCCGGGAAGCAGTAGATATCGCCAATAGAACAGGCGAAAAACTGCAGGTTGTTTACCTGCCCCAGTTATGGCCTTTTCCTAAAAGCCGGATCCTGGAGTTGATCGAACAGGCAAACCGGGTAGTTACAGTGGAAATGAATGCTACAGGCCAGCTGGGCCGGCTGCTGAGAATTGAAACCGGTTTGCAGCCTGACCATGCCATTCTTAAATATGACGGACGCCCGATGAATGCCGACTATGTACTGGAGGAGTTAGAAAAAGGAGGGGTATTCCCATGGCAGTAGATGTAAAAGAATATGATTTGGACCGGGAAAATACATGGTGCCCGGGATGTGGCAACTTTGCCATTATGGAGGTTTTTAAAAACACATTAGCCGGTATGGGTTTATCTCCCCACGAGGTTTTAGTAGTCTCCGGTATAGGGCAGGCCGGCAAAATGCCTGAACATTTTAGGGTCAATACGATGCATGTCCTGCATGGGCGAATACTGCCTGTAGCTACCGGGGCAAGCCTGGCCGACCACAGGTTAAAGGTAATAGCCGTGGGAGGAGATGGCGACGGGTATGCTGAAGGGGGCAATCATTTAATTCATGCAGCCCGCCGCAATATAGATGTAACTTACCTGGTGCACAACAACATGATTTACGGGTTGACCAAGGGACAGGCTTCTCCAACCAGCGGGCAAGGGGCCCGGACGCCTACCACGCCGGATGGCAACCCGCTGGCCGGCTTAAACCCCGTGCAGTTAGTACTGGGCTTAAACACCGGCTTTGTGGCCAGATCATATGCCGGCGACAAAAAACAGCTGGGCAGGATTTTAGAAAAAGCGATTAAAAAACCTGGCTTTGCGTTTATCGATATTTTGCAATCGTGCCCCAGTTTTAACAAAGTAAATACCTTCAAATGGTTTAAGGACAGGGTTTACGATATAAATGAAGAGGGGCACGACCCGGGCGACCTGGTGGAAGCCTTTAGGTTAGCCCGGGAGTGGGGCGAACGGATACCTACCGGTATATTTTACGATGACAGGGCAAAACGCCCGGGGTTCCGGGAGGCTTT
>SLHT01000228.1 GCA_007136055.1 Syntrophomonadaceae bacterium | reverse complement strand
TTCACCTTTATCGACTTCCCATTCTGTCTCTAAAACAAAGTCATCGTAGCGTTTCAAGATATTGACTCTCAGCAAAGCTCTCACCACCTTTTCATTTTGGTGAACCGATTAATAAAAAGCAAACTGACAATTGTGATTCCACTAATTAAAACCACCAGAAAATTGGCTTGTTCGTAATTGCCACCCTGCACTGCATCATAGATAGCAATGGAAAGGGTCTGTGTTTTTCCGGGAATATTCCCTGCAACCATCAGCGTTGCCCCAAATTCGCCCATTGCCCTGGCAAAAGCCAGGACAAGACCGGCCATGATTCCCTGCCAGGCTAATGGTAGGGTTATGCGAAAAAATATATCAAGTTCTGTTTTTCCCAGCGTCCTGGCAACGTCTTCTGTATTTTTATCTACAGTTTCAATACTCGCCTGCACAGTCCGGACCATCAGGGGCAGGGATACAATGGCGGCAGCTAACACCGCCCCCTGCCAGGTAAAGACCAGGTTAACTTGAAAGGTATCCTGCAACCACCTGCCGATCATACTTTGTCTGCCGATCAGAATTAGCAGGTAATAACCCAGCACTGTAGGCGGTAATACCATGGGCAGCATTACAATGGTTGATAAAAATCCACTGCCAAAAAACCTTCCCTTTGCCAATAGCCAACCTAAAGGGATTCCGATCATAGCGGTAATAAGAGTGGCATAGAAAGCAATTTTTAGTGACAGGTAAACCGGTAGCCAGTTCAAAGGGCCGGACCTCCTTATTCGGGCATATCAAATCCATGCTTTTTCATGATTGCTTGACCCCGGGGACCATTTACAAATGCGGCAAATTCCAGAGCGAGTTCTTTTTGTTGAGAATGGCTCACCACTCCCAGCATTTGCTCCAGGGGGTTGTATAACATTTCATCTACCGGAAAAGATTCAATCTCTGGAACACCTGCAATAGACAGGGCAATAATTCCCACAGGAGCGTTGCCTGTCCGGACAAACTGCATAGCCTGGGTTACAGTTTCCCCATAGATTAACTTATCTTCCAGCTGATCCCAGAGTCCTTTGTTTTCCAGCGCTTCCTTCGCCGCCATCCCGTAGGGTGCATGAGAAGGGTTCGCAATGGAAATATAATCAATTTCATCACAGCTCAGATCATTTAGCGAGTGAACTTCCAATCCTGACTGCTTGTTCACCGCCAAAACTATGCGGCCAATGGCAAAGAGCTCCACAGTCTCATCAAGAATGTCCCCTTTCGCAACCAAATCTTCGACAAAGCTTTTATTGGCTGATATAAATAAATCTACAGGAGCCCCGCTGGAAATCTGCTGCGCCAAATTTCCTGAAGACCCAAACTGAAAGACTACCCTGGTACCTTTTTCTACCTCAAATACTTCGCCAATCTCTTCAAAAGCAAACCTTAAACCTGCAGCAGTAGCAATATGAAGCTCCCTGGTTACTGTTGGCTGTTCTTTTTGTTTAGTGGCCGGCTCACAGGCAGGGATAATTACTATTAACAAAAGCGCGATGAGCATTTTTAAGGGGACCTTATTGCTTTTCAATACCAATCTCCTCTCCCTGACACACTCCTGTTGCAGATTAATTCAGCACTGAATGTAGAATCGTTATTTTTTCAAATATATAACGATACCCAAAAAAATATTCTACATGGAATCATATCATAAAATACCTGTTCATTTCCTCTTCAATTATTTCATTAATGCTGGCCATGAAAGCTTCGTACTGCTGTATGAATTTTTTTGCTTCAATGGTGATAGTGGAACCGCCGCCTGTTTTGCCGCCAATAGTTCGCTCCAGCAGCTGCATTTGCAGCTCATCTTCAATTTGCTTCATAATTTTCCAGGCCTTACTGTAGGACATGCCCATGTCGATAGCTGCCTGTCTGAGAGAGCCCAGTTCCTCTACTTTTTTCAATAACATCAGTGGCCCTTCCCCAAAAACCTTCTTATTGTTCTTAATCAGCCAGAACCGAAACTTATATTCCAAGAAACTCACCGCTTTCAGCCTGTCTCCAGGTAATTTTTCAGTTAACCTGGCTGCCTGTGCAGCTATCAAGACTGATTCAAGCGTTAAACCCGGGAACAGTCTGCCAAAATACAAAAAAGAATATTGTTAATAACCTAATTATTAAAGCTGATATGAAATAAGTGAAAAGCTGTTAGTTTGCATTAATGCAAAATTCGCACAAACCTAAAACGGAATCAGGCTCGATAGCGTTGGTCAAAAAGGTAGTTGACAAATCCTTCGATCCACTGCCACCTTATACGATACCGAGGTAACAACTCTTGACGTGTTCATTATCCAGCATTTCCGAGCTTAATCCCTGCAAGCAGATATGTCCTTGCTCGATTACGTAGGTACGGTCGGTAATTTCAAGTGTGGTATGCACATTTTGTTCAACGAGAAGGATAGTTACTCCCTTTTTATTTAAAGTGATCAGGGCATCGAATACTGAATCTACCAGGTTTGGGGCCAAACCAAGGGAAGGTTCATCAACCATTAAAATACTGGGATTGGACATCAAGCCACGGGCAATTGAAAGCATTTTTCTTTCCCCGCCGCTTAGTGTTCCTGCCAGCTGCTTTTTCCTTTCGGCAAGGCGGGGGAAAAGATCGAATATATTGTCCTGCAGTTCTTTGATTTTCTTTTTATCGCTTAAAATAAAAGCTCCCAGATCCAGGTTTTCTGCCACTGTCATACCGGTAAAAAGACAGCCTTCTTCGGTGACAAAACTTAAGCCAAGTGAAGTTATATCTGATGTCTGCATCTTATTGATGACAGCATCTTTGAAAATTACTTCGCCTTCTGTTACATCGAGCATGCCGGCAATAGATTTTAAACAGGTTGTTTTACCGGCTCCGTTTGGCCCAACCATAGATACAAATTCTCCAGTTTCAACCTTTAGTGATATCCCCCATAAAATCTGCAGAGGACCGTAACCGGCGCTAACATTCTTTAGTTCCAGCACATTAAATCTCTCCTTCAAACTTATTCGGCTTCTACGGCGTGTTCTTTGCCCAGATAAGCCTCCAGAACCAGCTTGTCATTAACAATTTCTTCCGGCGTTCCTTCAGCAATTTTTTCACCATAATTAAGAACTATAATCCGCTCGCAGATAGTCATGATAAATTTCATAACGTGTTCGATTGTAATAACGGTAATGCCTCTGTCCCTGATCCTTTTTATCAGTTCAATAAACTCTGTAAGCTCACCGGGCGTAAGCCCTGCGGCTACTTCATCCAAAAGCAGCAGTTCGCCATTTGTAGCCAGGGCTCGGGCCAACTCCAGGTACTTAAGCTGAACAGTATTTAAATTGCCTGCAATCGTATCGACAGGCAAAGGAAAACCTACAAAATCAAGTATTTCCCGTGCTTTTGCATCATCATCCTGCGGGATTGCACTGCCAAATATTGATCCGATTTTTACATTTTCCAGTACGGTCATACGGGGAAAAGAATTAACAATTTGGTAAGTGCGGGCAATCCCTTTCCGACAGAGGACATGCGCGCCCTGATTGGTAATATTTTCTCCTTTAAAAAAGACCTGTCCTTCTTCAGGTTTGTACACCCCTGATACCGAGTTTAGCAGGGTTGTCTTTCCTGCACCGTTAGGCCCGATAATCCCGAATATTTCGCCCTCTTTTACCTGCATGCTCACATTTTTTACCGCTATAAGTCCGCCAAACTTTTTTACTACATCTTTAGTTTCCAAAATTATATTACTCATCCGGCACCTGCTTTCCAAACTTTATATCAGCGGACGGCAGCCTAAATGACAGCCGCCCGCCTACTATGAAATGCTATTCTAGATAACCGGGGGACTGGAAGTCTGCTTCCTTCCATACAGCAGGCCAGGTTATCTTGCCTTCCCCTTCAAAGTACTGAATGACGGGGAAAATAAAGTAACCTTCTCCAACCACAGGATCTGGGACACTATCCGGAGAGTACATGTACTCCTCCATAATGATCCCGTCAGTAAAGGAAAGACCTCCGGTCCAGAGGGTATCCTGACCGTACTGGTATAAGGTTTCACGGCTTAATTCGCCATGCTCCGCCAGGGTTGCCTCGGCAACCTGGATAAAGAAGGAAGCCTGGTCATAAGCCAAACCACCCCCGGAAGTACTCGGAGTAAAGCCATATTCTTCTTCAAAGTCAATTACAAACTGCCTTGCTTGATCAGTTGTCCAGGCCGGAATCTGGTCCAAAACATAATTGGAGTCAGCGCCGGTCATTTCATACCATTCACCAATCCAGCCTAAACCGTCGGCAATAATAACGCTCTGGACGCCAACTTCCTGGGCCTGCTTAATGAAAGCGGCAAAGGAGGGTGCAGTCGCCACGGTTCCGGCAATCACGCTGGCATCCATATCTCTCAAGCTATAGAGCAGGGGCACCAGTTCGGTTTCACCAACGGCAAAGTATTCTTCGCCGACAACTTCCCAACCGGCTGCTTCAAAGTCTGAAGCAATAGCGGCACCAAAACTGCGGCCCCAGTCGGTATCCTCACCATATACGGCAAAGCGCTTATTACGGGGCTCCCAAAGACCTTCTTCTATTGCTTCGTCAAGGGTTTCAAGGTAAGCACCGGTCAACTTGGACGGTGTAGGCCAGGTTTTGCCCATCCAGTAACTGTAAAATTCGGGGTCAGATTCATATTTTTCATTAACCACTTCAGTAGCGCCGAAACCGAAGAAGTGCGGCACCTGGTTCCTGGCAGCAACATCCATAGCGGCTACAGCTACCGAACTGTGCCAGTTTAAGATACCGGCATCGATCTGGTCCCTTACGGCAGCTTCTTCATAAGCGCGGGTAGCTCTTTCAGGGTCTGACTGTGAATCAATCCAGACAAATTCTACTGCGTAGTCACCAATCTGGTTGTCGACCCTATTAAAAGCCATTTCCACCGCGCCCTTGAATTCCTCGCCGGTTCTTGCAGCAGGCCCTGTAAAGGGACCAAGCACTCCAACTTTGAGGACCTTATCGGCATCAACAGCGTCGTCATCAGGAGCATCATCAACAGGATCTTCAGCGCAGCCTGCTATTAAAAGACTGAAAGCGAACAAAAAAACCAAAGCTAAAACCCATAACCTCTTTTTAGTAAACATTTTTGAACCTCCTATAAAATTAAATTCATTAACAACCCTCTTGCATCGATCAATTAGTAGATTTCTTTATACACCTCCTTAAAATGATTATTAATAAAGCTGAAAGCTATTGCGACGGGTTTAGCCTGTTACAGATTTGCTTTTCATGCCTAACATATCTCTAATCAGGTCTACCAGCTGAGCATATACTGCTGCCAATCCTCCCGGATAATAAATCATTACTAAGATCATCAGCAACCCATAGATGATTAGACGAATTTCCATCAACGGCCTTAGATATTCAAAGATGGGGATAACTAAAAATGCTGCCAGTAAGCCTCCCCATAAGCTTCCCCGGCCACCGATATAACAAAGCACCAGTATTTCGACAGTTACCCTGGTATGCATTACAGCCGGGGTAAGGACACCTACAAAAAAGGCGTAAAAACCGCCGATAAGGCCGGCAAAGAAGCAGGAGACCGTAAAGTTAAAGACCCTGTATTTAGTTGAATCAACTCCTGAAGATCTGGCCGCTTCGATATTCTGACCGATAGCCCGAAAGGCCAAGCCAATATGGGAGTTGATTATTTTCCTGAGAACAATGTAAGTAACTGCGGTAATACCCAGGATAAGATAAAAATAAGCATCTCTGCCTGCTCCGGGAAAAAGAATCGGAACGTTAAGGCCAAGGTGACCCCTGGTAAGATCAACCATGTTAGCTGCCAGCGACATCAGGGTGATGCCAAAAAACCAGGCCATGATAGCAGCGAACATTCCTCTCAGCCTTAGAGTAAGAAGCCCAATCAGAAAACCGAGTATTGCCGCCAGTATAGAGCCGGCAAGCATAGCCAGCACTGGTGACAGGTCAAGCCTTGACACCAGGAGGGCGGAAGTATAAGCTCCAACACCCATGAAGGCAGCATAACCAAAGTTTACGATATTGATGAAACCTACAGTAAAATCAAAACCAATGGCCAGGGCGCCAAACATCAGACTCGATATTAACAGGTGCATAACATACTGGTCATCGATAAAAAGCGGTGATAGGGCAAGGATGATAAAGACTGCCACACCGAAAGGTGATACGCCAAGGAGTTTGAAAAACTTATTGTCTGATAAGGTGTTTTGTTTATTAAGAATTGATTGTAAATTTGTCATCTGTCCCACACTCCTCTGACGCTCTTACCGAAGATACCTGATGGTTTCAGGGCCAGGATTGTGATTATTACCATCAGACTGACCACATCCTGCCATCCTGCGCCTAGGTTGTAATAAGAAAAGGCTTCAACTATGCCGACAATAAAGCCGCCGATTACGGTACCCCAGACGTTACCCATTCCAACCAGGATTACAACAAACCATGATTTATATAGAGGTGCAAGTCCCATGGTCGGGTAAGCGGGGTTTATCGAAAGCAATGCAGCTCCGGCAATTGCAGCCAGCAGTGCTCCCAAAGCAAAAGTCAATGTATGGACTTTGTTCATTTTTATACCAACCAGCATTGCGCCATCTTCATCTTCCGAAACAGCCCTGATTGAGTTGCCCGTCTTTGTCTTGTGAAGAAATAAATAAAAAAGAGCAACTGTAGCCATGGCAATAACAAAGCCGGCAAAGCGGTCGATCGATACGCTGATATTTGGCAGTATATTAATACTGCCCTGCCAATAGTGGCTGATGCCCATGAATCGAACACCGAGGGTGGCCTGAGCAAGGTTTTGCAATAAAATCGATAAACCGACAGTCAATAGAAAACTGTTCATGACCCAGTTACCTTTTGAACGCTTCCGCAGTGCTTTAAATGCCGTCATTTCGATAATGCTGCCGGCAATAAAGCCTCCTAATGCAGCCATGATTATGCACAAAACAGGATTTAAGCCCAGCAAGGTTCTTGAAAAGTAGGCAAAATATGCTCCGAGCATGTAGAACTCGCCGTGAGCAAAGTTGGGTATATTCATAACCCCAAATATCAGGGATAGTCCCAATGCCATCAAAACAAACAACCCGCCTCTTAATAATCCGGCCACTAGAATATCTCCAATTGCAGATAATTCCATATAATCACTCCTCGCATCTCTTCAACTCATTGAAGCTCGTTTTGATTATTTTCACATGACATGGATTCTACAGCCGAACACCTCCTTATTGCCTAAAAGCTAACTAAAATGGTTAAATTCTTATATTAATTGAGAGCAGATCAGAACCCGCGCATCCTGCTTTAGTCCGACCTTTTCCTCCCATTATGTGCAAATTATTTTTGCACATAGAGAAAACTTTGATATGCTTAAAAGCTTCTGCAACGTTGCAAAATTATTTTGCAGTGCAAAATCAATTTGCAGTCCCGCCAGTTAACCCTTAAAGACAGTTAACCCTAAAAAGAGTGAAATTATGTTGCAGGAACCGGCAAACAGCCACAAACCGGAATAATATCAGATCAGTAAACTACTTCCTCCGGATTGCAGTGCTCCTGCAGTATAAATATATTGCAATATTCATACCAAGCTGTGCTGAATATTATTTTAGATTAAGCCTGCCAGCAAATATACAATTTTTTTTAGCAATTATATCACACAGAACATCTTGGAAATACCTATTCTGGCTGCGTGATATGTAATTTATAATATTAGAGCGGCAGTTTTCTCCCTAAACCATTTTCTAAGGCACGAATGAATATCTCTTTGCCGACGACCACATCACAAACTGCCATGCCTATATTACTGCAGACAATAAGTTCGTTTTCGGTTTCTCTCCCAGGGTTGTTCCCGGCCAGCACTTCTCCTGTTTCACAGGCAATTTCAGGCAAACCTGCGGGGAAATAGCCCGTTTCAGCAAACAGTTCATGTTCTTCAGCGCTGTCAACAATATATTTATCTGCTCTTTTCGATGTGATCGGATCCCAGAAGGTATTCAGATCGCACGGTAGAATTGTCTGCCCCCGGGAAACCCATTCATCTTTAACCACAGCAAGAGTTTCCAGCAATATTACAGTGGCTGAGCTTAGAACCTCGCAGCTTTTTGTTACTGTTTCCGGGTCTTTGCCACGAATAATCTCGATGTCAATTTGCGGTTGAACAGCTTGAATCAAGAGATCTGCCGCTTTTTCCTTAATATCATAAACATAAATCTTCTTTAATTTCTTGAGAGTTTTAACAATATAGCGACAGTGTTCGATGCCCTGAATGCCGCAGCCAAACATCCCAAATGTTTCTGCCTCCGGGTGAAGTTCTGCTGCAGCTAATACTGTTACAGCCGGAGTACGCATCGATGTGACCCAGGTGGCATCCATCACGGCAACGGGACAGCCGGTAAGCACATCGTTAATAATTAACAACCCGGTCGTTTGGGGCAGGTTATATTTCTCCGGATTGGAAGGATAGCACTCAACCCATTTAATGCCAACCGCTTTTTTCGATGGGACATAAGCGGGCATGGCATGAAAGAAAACTTCCTTGAAAGGGTGGACGCCTACTTTTGCCGGCATTTCATAGTCTTTATTGCCGTGCGCTACAAGCGCACTGTGGGTCAGGTCCAGGATATCGTCCACCGTAAGGCCGGTTTCCTCAACCTCATTCCTGCTCAGGTAAAGCATTTCTTTCCCAATCTCGAGTTTGTTTTCTATCCGCTCACGATCTGCATTTAACTCCATAGATATTCTCCTTTGCTTATTTGTGATTACAACTTCGGCCTGTCTGAAGAAATAGAGAAACAGCAAAAAAAGCTGCTAATGCTACAATAAATACGAACAAGTAAGTGTAATTTATGCCCAGCCATTCACCAATAATACCGGAAAGGGTATTCTGTATAATCATTCCTAAGCCCATGCTGAATTCAAGAAAACCCATCCCAAAACCAAGGCAAGCCGGGTTGATTAAATCGGCGATAAGAGTAATGGAAATTGTAAACATAATCCCTGTACCGATACCGCCTGCCGCTGCTGCCGCCAAAAGATGCAAATAGGCAGATGCATTAAAAAAGATCACCGTAGATAGGACTATAAAACTGATTCCGATTAAAAGCATTTTTTTTCGTCCGATTACCATGGCCGATTCACCGCAAACCAGGAATGATACCAGACGGGTTCCCCAAAAGAGAGCAAAAAGAAAACCTATTTGTTGGGGTAGTGCGCCAACATGGTCGGCAATTTTAGGCAACATTCCCCATATGGAATAAAGAAAGCCGGCATAAGCAAAACCAGACAGGCAAACGGGCCAGATTTTTTTTATTTCGCACCCTATGCTTATACCCGAAGATATTCCCAGAAAACCGTGTTGAGAACTATTATTTACTTTTTTTTCAGTAATCCCGTAAAGGGAAGCCACCACTACTATTACACCAATGATTGGATAGATTGGAAATACGGCATTTATAGAGAAGTATTGCATAATATAACCGCTGCTGAAAGTACCGATGACGGCTCCTAAGCCATATGCGGCGGTAAAACGTCCCATTACCCTGCTCCGGGCTTCGCTATTTGTATTGTCGGCAACGATTGCCTCTGCAATTTGCCAGAGCATGCCCCTGCTTGCACCTTCCAGGGTGCGGAAGAAAAGCAGTGCAAACGGCGTGGCTGCAAAGTAATATCCCAATGCAGCGATAATGGTTAAGCCGATGCTGAGCAGAAGAATAGTTTTTCGACTAAGCAAATCGGAAATTGTACCGGCAGTGACCGCCATCAATGTATAAGCGACTGAGTAACCTGTCATAAAAAAGCCCAGTTGCCTGTACGAAGCGCCAAGAGCATCACCATGCAGTGGTATGGCAGGAGTAACCACCCCTTCCCCGATGGACATCATGAAGATCATTAACCCCATAAAAGTGATCGTTCTCTTGGAAAGTAAATGCTGCTTTATCGAATTATCTTGCACTGTAGTATTTATTGACATCACGTCATCCTTAAGCATTTAGTTGGCGTCAATATATTTAATGCTGCGGTGAGTGTTACCTGGCGTGTTTTTTTGCAGCATTAATTGTTTCTTTAAAAATTATGCCTGAATTTCTTATTTTTCAGGCGCTGTTAATAATCGCACGCAGCTTTTGCTGTATCTTCTGATCTAACGGTTTCGGCTGATGATTTTCCATTATACTTTTTAGCTTTTTCCGGGCCAGTTCTGCCAGATCGGGTTGACCTTCGGCAGTCCAGAAATCGTAGCGGCGCCGGTTAAAGAGGGTTGGGAACCACCAATCCTTTTTGAAGTTATCAAAAGTGTGTTCCTCAACAATATAATTGCCGCCCGGACCCACTTTTTCAATCAGATCCACGGCGAGAGTTTGTTCATTGACTTCTATCCCTTTTACCATTTGCCTGACCTGACCAATTACTTCGTCAGCGATAACCAGCTGCAGTAGAGAGGTGCTGATTCCCGACTCGATAAAACCAACATCGTGAATCAGGTTGGCCCCGCTCAAAGCAGCCATGAGGCAGTTGGTCGCAATATCTATGCCCATTTGCTGATCAACGCATTTTGAATCGGAGCACCCGGCTGTACTGAACATCGGTATCTTGTAGTGCTGGGCCATATTGGTCATTCCGGCCGACAGTAAATTAAATTCCGGAGCGGCATAGCTAATCTGCGTTGTAGACATGTCCAGGATGGTCGTAACACCACCCATGATAAAGGGAGCGCCCTCTCTGACTAACTGGTGGACTACCAGGCCACTCAGACATTCAGCATTAGTGATCACTATAGTTCCGGCGAGGGTTGCCGGCGCTGTAGCTCCGGCCAGAGGGGCAGGAGTATTGATACAGGGCAGATTATGCTCTGCCATAAAAACCGTTTTCTCCAGGGCATCTATGTCGTGCGTAAGGGGTGAAATTGGTTCCGAATAGAGACACAGGAAAGGATAATTTTGGAGCTCCTGCAAACTCCCGGCTATTGCGACAGCCATGTCAACCATGATCTTGTAATTATTAGCGTTAAAGCCCCAGTGGACAATCGGTTTAGAAGAATTGTTGAGCATTGCCTCTAACATGAGTATGTCTGCTGTTTCCGTTTTCACATCCCGGGCGGTACCGAAATCCATCATATAATCAATATTGGGAAGGGCGTCCATGGTTTTTGCTGCCCGGCGGGTATCGTTGATTTCCACCAGCCTTCGTTCATTAGTAAAAGGATCCAGGGTATAGTTAACCGTTGGTCCCGGGCCAAAATAGGAATTGTTATTTTCCAGGAACATGGTCCGTTTTCCTTCCCGGTCGCAGAGAACCACCCTTGAAGGAGCGCTGCGAATACATCTTTCCACCAGGGCAGGAGGGAATTTAACCCTTGTGCCCTCGACATAAGCACCGGCTTTTTTTAGCACGTCGATTGCTTTTGGATACTTGATTTCCACTCCAACCCTTTCTAGAACTTCCAGAGTGGCAGAATGAATCTCCCTGCACTGCTCTTCACTGAAGACCCGGAATAAAAGGCTGGAATTTGTTACATAGTTACTCCTTGACATGAGGCACCTCCATGCAGATATTTTGGCTGGCATAATTACTGGTAACTCCTGTGCTCATAATAATTAATGCAAATGCTATGCCATCAAAAGATAATTCAGCCGGGACTAGCATAGTAGCAAAAGGCACCAGATAAATGACGCCCCTAAAGATGGGTCAAACGTCATCGCGGTCGCAGGGCAGGGTTATTGGTAAAGCTACCGGGAAAGCTACCCCGGTGGAGTGTTTTCACTTACATCGGCTGTTCTTTGCAGTAACCCGGAGAATTTTGTTTGAAAGTTATAGTTGTTCCTGGCATCGCAATTGCTTTTTAACTGTTTAGAATTGCTTGGATTTTGTTGTAGTTTATTGGACTTAATCAGGGAAAAAGAAAGGGAGGTTTTACAATGTTTTATCAAAATCGAGACATGGGCATCAATTATATCCGGGCCAGAAAGGATCACGCCTGTTACGGAATGGGGATAGGGATTATGATTCTTGATGATATCTATCCCGGTTTTCCCGGAGACGTACGCAATGCCAGTGCTTTCCCTTATCCAATCCAATATGAAATAGTCAAAGGGGTCGATATTAAAGCACTGCTTTGGGCGGAAGACAAATCCCCCTGTCTCCAACCGATACTCGATGCTGCCAAAAACCTTGAAAATATGGGCTGTCGGGCTATAGCAGCCGAATGCGGTTATTTTGCATATTTCCAAAAAGATGTAGCAGGCTATGTTGATGTTCCTGTTTTTATGTCCAGTCTCCTGCAGGTTCCTTTTATCCAACAGGTTATCGGGCCAAAGAAAAAAGTAGGGATTGTTTGTTTTCAAAAACGTTTTTTATCTGAAGACCATTTACGCAGTGTTGGCATCGTGCCTGGTAGCAACTACTTGATCGCTGGCGCTTCTGATGAGTATGATTGCGAGGAATTTAACAACCTCTGGAACTGGGAAATGAGGAAGCCGGTTCCGGAAGCCTACTATAATAAGTCAGAGCTTGAAATAATTATGGCCTGCAAAAATTTTGTCGGCAAGAATCCGGACATTGGGGCGATAATGCTTGAATGCACGGGCATGCAGCCATTTGCCAGAACTATACAGAGGGAAATTGATATTCCAGTTTTTGACTGGGGGACGCTTTTAGATTATGCATACTCGGTAGTAGCCCACCGCGATTATTATGGACATGTTTAAGCTTTAATAATAAAACAATTATCTATAAGCTTCTACCTCAGGTTGTATTTTTTAAGGCGATAGTGCAGTTTCTGCCTGCTAAGACCCAATGATGCTGCGGCCTGAGCAATATTGCCCCTGGACTCCTTAAGAGCGGTTATTATTTCTTTTTTTTCCTGTTGCTGTATTTGTTCGATAATGTTAGTGCAGTTTTTATCTTCCCACTCGGAATTATGTAGAGATAGTTCCGGGCTGACAATTCTTGGCAGGTAGTCATTGTGGGCCAGCGTGGTGCTTGCTTTTTCACTTTGTATTCCGATAACAAGGTACCTGGGAAGATGTTCAGGTTGAATTAATGTTTCGCTTTTCTGGACCAGGTTAACCGAGCACTCTATGCAATGCATTAATTCTCTTACATTGCCGGGCCAGCTGTAATGATAGAACATCTCTTTAACTTTACTACTGATCCCTGTAACCTGTTTGTCCATACCCCGGTTGTATTTATCAATAAAATAACCGATTAGGATGGCAAGATCGTCTGTCCTGTCTCGTAACGGCGGAAGGTAAATATAAATGACAGCCAGGCGATAAAACAGATCGCTGCGCAGCTGGCCTTTTTCAATGGCCTCAGAGGGCTCCAGGTTACAGGTAGCCAAAACCCTTATGTCCACGGAGATGCTTTCTTTAGCGCCAAGGCGCATAACTTTTTTTTCTTCGAGCATTCTAAGCAGTTTGCTCTGCAGCTGAAAAGGCATAGAGTTAATTTCGTCTAGAAAAAGGGTTCCCCCGCCGGCCAACTCAATTAGACCGGCCCTGTCGATCGCTCCTGTAAAGGCACCTTTTGTTGTTCCGAATAGAATTCCTTCGAGCAGGTTTTCCGGTATAGCGGCACAGTTAATGGCAACAAAAGGGCCGCTGGCGCGGTTGCTTTCAGTGTGAATGCTTTGCGCAAACATTTCCTTGCCTGTTCCGGTTTCACCATAAATTAATACCGAGGAATCACTTTTCGCGCCTGCCCTTCCCCACTTGATACTTTCCTGGATCAGTTTATTCTTACCAAGGATATGATTAAACCTGTAATAGTCTTCACTGGAATTACTTTTCCTGTTCTTTTTTTTCCTGTTGATTTGTTGATGGATATGCAGGACCCTTTCGGCCAATTCTTTAAACTTTAAAATATC
>SLHT01000032.1 GCA_007136055.1 Syntrophomonadaceae bacterium | reverse complement strand
ACGCCAACCCTGGTCCGGGTGCACTCGGAGTGTCTCACAGGGGATGTGTTTGCCTCGATCCGCTGCGACTGCGGCAACCAGCTGCACCGGGCCATGAAACAAATTGCTGACTACGGATCCGGGGCTGTGATCTATATGCGCCAGGAGGGACGCGGTATTGGGTTCTTAAACAAAATTCGCGCCTACGAGCTGCAGGACAGCGGTAAAGATACCGTTGAAGCGAATGAAGCATTAGGCTTTGCCGCCGATTTGCGCGATTACGGCGTTGGTGCTCAGATCATGGTCGATCTCGGTCTGAAGAATATAAAACTGCTAACCAATAATCCGCGCAAGGTAAAAGGTCTTGAAGGTTACGGTATTAACATAATCGAAAGGATTCCTCTGGAAATTGAACCGTGTGAGTATAACAGCAACTACCTTTCAACCAAGAAAACAAAACTCGGCCACCACCTCAAGATATAGACTTAATAACAAGAAGGAGTGTTAAATATGAAAACATTTGAAGGAAAACTGGTTGCCCGCGATCACCGTTTTGGCATCATCGTCAGCCGTTTTAACGAATTTATCTCAGGACACCTCTTAAGCGGCGCCGTAGATTGCCTGAATCGGCATGAAGCGAAGCAAGAAAACATTGAAGTCATCTGGGTGCCCGGTTCATTTGAAATCCCCCTTGCGGCCATGAAAGCGGCAAAGAGCAAGCGTTACGATGCAGTAATCTGCCTCGGAGCGGTAATTCGCGGTGCAACCCCGCATTTTGACTATGTTGCCGCCGAGGTCTCGAAAGGTATAGCTACCGTCGGTTTAGATACCGGTATTCCCGTTATTTTCGGAGTAATTACCAGCGATACTTTAGAACAGGCTATCGAAAGAGCAGGCAGTAAAGCAGGTAACAAGGGCTGGCAGGCTGCGCTGTCGGCGATAGAAATGGCTGATCTGAGCAGTCAGTTTTAATTAAAGAGGAGCCGGTTAATTGACAACAACGCAGTCTAAAAAACTAGTCTTAATTGACGGCAACAGCCTTCTGTACAGGGCCTTTTATGCCTTGCCTCCTTTGCAGAACCGCCGTGGGGAGCATACCAATGCAGTATATGGTTTCACTACCATGCTTCTTAAGTTACTGGAATCAGAGCAGCCCGATTATATCGCCGTGGCATTCGATCCGCCTAAACCTTCTTTTCGGGTCCGGATCGCCGAGTCTTACAAGGCACAGCGCGAAAAGACACCGCCCGAGTTAAGCGAACAGGTTCAACGAACCCGTGAAATTTTAGAGGCGATGCATATTCCCGTATTTGAGGTCGAAGATTTCGAGGCAGATGATGTCATCGGTACCCTGGCCGATCTTTTCTCAAAACAGGATCATAACGAAGTAACCGTTGTTTCGGGTGATGCCGACCTGCTACAGTTAATCGGAGAAAATGTTACCGTTATGCTGACAAAAAAAGGGATCACACAGATGGAATGTTATGACCATTCCCGTTTGAAGGAAAAATACGGCCTCGCTCCCGAACAGGTGATTGATTTCAAGGCCCTGAAAGGTGATCCTTCCGATAATATTCCCGGTGTGCCCGGAATTGGTGAAAAAACCGCCCGCAGCCTGCTGGAAGAATACAGCACCCTTGAAAATATCTATAAAAACATTGATCGTCTTAAAACTAAAACAGCCGAAAAACTGAAAGAATACCGTGAACCGCTTTATGTCGGCCGCGACCTCGTTACCCTCCGTCGTGACGTGCCGATTGAGTGCGCCTGGGAGCAATGCCGCCACGGTAAACCCGACTATGACCGGATGCTGTCCATTTTCAGTGAACTGGAATTTAAAAGCCTGGTTAATAAGCTAAAGCCGCTCTCCGGGAGTAGTAACCCACAGGCTGGCCCCCATGCGGAAGGGGAGCAAATTAAGAGTTTAGACCGCCTGGAAAGTTTGCTCAAAGACCTTGGCGAAGATGATACCCTGGCTCTTACCGTTGAATGCCACAGCGGCCGGCCCTACTGGCGTCAGCCGGTTTTGGCCCTGGCCCTGGCTTTTACCGGCGAAAAGGGATATTATCTTGACCCGGTATCTTTTGGCAGGCAGGAAGCGGATATCTGGCAAAAATTATCCTCCCTGCGGACCAGGGGTGCTGGCTTGCTGGTTCACAACGTCAAGCAGTGGCAACACATCTTTGCTGAGCGTGCTTTAAAGCCTCCATGTTTCCTATTTGACACCTACCTGGCCGCATATCTTGCCGATCCGGCAAAGGGTGGCTACAGCCTTCCTGAGCTATTGCAATATTACCTGGGAGTAGAATTTGAAAGCCTGCCGGGAAAGAAAAATGAGCAGCCCGATTTTACTAAGCGTGCCTTACAACTGTCCGAAGAGGCCAGGCATCTCTTTTCGCTCCATAGTATCCTGCAGGAAGAACTAAAAGAACAGGAGCTGGAAGCGCTCCTCCACGAAATGGAAATACCGCTGGCCTCAGTACTTGCCGGCATGGAGCAGCAGGGTATGGCTGTTGATGCAGATTATTTGCGTAATTTATCGGCGGAAATATGCCGCCGCCTCGAAGAACTTGAAGGAAAAATCTACATACAGGCCGGTGAAGAATTTAATATTAATTCACCGCAGCAGCTCTCAAAAATCCTCTTTGACAAGTTGCAGCTGCCCGAAGTACGAAAAACCAAGACCGGCCGCTCAACTGATGCCAGGGTCTTAGAAGAGCTTTCCTACCACCACGAAATAGTAGCCCTTTTGCTGCACTACAGGCAGCTGGCCAAACTGGAAGGAACCTATCTGTCGGGCCTGATTGAACTGGTTGACCCGCAGCAGCAGAAAATTTATACTACCTTTAACCAGGCGGCTACTGCCACGGGACGCCTAAGCAGCAGTGATCCCAACCTGCAAAACATCCCTATCCGCCTTGAAGAAGGCAGGCGCATCAGGCGCGCTTTTATCCCCTCGGCAGAAGATAAAATTCTCTTTGCCGCAGATTACTCCCAGGTTGAGCTGCGCATCCTGGCTCATCTTTCACAGGACCCGATCCTGATTGAAGCTTTTAAAACCGGGCAGGATATTCACCGCCGCACCGCCGCCGAAGTAAATAATACAAGCCTGGAGGAAGTTACCCCTCTGATGCGTGAAAAAGCGAAAGCTGTTAACTTCGGCATTATCTATGGCTCCAGCGATTACGGTCTGGCCCAGAGTTTGAAAATACCCCGTGCTGAAGCTAAAGCTTACATCGATAGTTATTTTGAACGTTACCGGGGGGTCAGGGAATATATGGATAGAATCATTACCCTGGCCCGTGAACAGGGTTATGTGAAAACAATGTTTAACCGCAGGCGCTACCTTCCCGAAATCCATTCTTCGAACCACAACACCCGCAGTTTTGCCGAAAGGATGGCTTTAAATACGCCCATCCAGGGTTCCGCTGCTGATATTCTCAAGCTGGCCATGCTGAAAATTTCTAAAATTATCGAAGAAGGCGGTTTCAAAGCGGCCATGCTTCTGCAAATCCATGATGAACTGCTTTTTGAAATAGAATCATCGGAAATTGATTTTTTTGCCCCCATGATTAAAAAAGAAATGGAGCAGGCCTGTGAACTGTCCGTTCCCCTGCAGGTTGATCTCAAGCAAGGCACAAATTGGGAAGAGCTGAAAAAAATATAGCAGCAATTGAGGGTCTGGCCCGTAGCGAGGCTCGACAAGATGATCTTAATATAATCAAAGGTTGGCGAGCCTGGAAGATTTT
>SLHT01000199.1 GCA_007136055.1 Syntrophomonadaceae bacterium | reverse complement strand
CCGGTGAATAGTAGGGCTGAATTCGTACGGTTCCCCGATCTGCTTCCTTAGAGGTATAAAATTTTTTAATCTTGGCTGTGTGTAAATTAGCTAAAAAAATTTTCATGTAAATTTGAAGAATAAAGCGGTATCTTACAATGCACCCCTTCCGGAGGTAACCCTGGCGAAGCAGGAAACAGGTGAAGGTGGATAACGCACGGGAGGATATACAATAGAGATTTCGAAAATGGGTTAAAACCTTACGTTTATCTGGAGTTCGATTTACATGATTGGGTTACTTATTATAGGAGTTTTTCAGGCTGTACTGTTAGTACTTCTCTTGCTCACCAAACGAAATAAGAGTGTTTCCGACTATATTCTTGCAGGATATCTTGTGCTGTCGGCACTTTTAATATTCTTTACATATCTGGAGATATGGAACAGGAATAACGATCTTCAACATCTTTGGCTGATTAACCTGCGAACCCCCTTTATTCTTCTGATCGGGCCGGTTTTATGGCTGTATGTTAAATCGGTTACCGAACAGCATTTCAGGTTTAAGCTCAAATACCTGCTTACGCTGATCCCTTTTCTCCTGGTTACGGTAATGTTTGCTGCACAAAATTATTTCCAGCCTGAACTGGCCATCAGCGCTGCCCGGAACGCAGAATCCTTAAATAATCATTTCAGCTTCTTTTTTATTACAGGATTAATTGCCATTTCAAACGTGGGGTACACCGCCTGGGGGCTTGTGCTTATCAGCAGGTACAAAAAGGCACTGAAAGCCTACTTTTCTTCAACAGAAAAAATCAACCTCGACTGGCTTCAGTTTATACACATATCTGCGTTGATTGCCTATACAGGCATCAGCGGAATGTATATAGTTAACGGGTTTTTCAGGATTATGAGTTACCAGGTGCTTCAGCAGGCGGGCTATAGCATTGCTGCCATGCTTGTTCTGGTGATAGGTTTCTTTGGCCTCAGGAAGGGAAGCATCTTTACCTCATCGCATATAGATTTTGATATGGAAAAAGCCATTGACACTGAAGAATCAACCCTCAACCTTGCCAGCGAGGAAGAGGTTTTTGTACACAGGCTTTTAGAGTTCATGAAGGCAGAGAAACCTCATCTGAATCCCGATATCAACCTGGCACTTCTGAGTGGGAAACTGAAAGTCAGCCCCGAGTATTTGTCAGCGATACTGAATTCCAGGTTGAATAAAAACTTTTACGATTTTGTCAACCATTACAGGATTGAGGAGTTTAAGCGACTTTGCAAAGATCCCGGTAAAAAAAATCTTACTCTTATAAGTCTTGCTTACGATAGCGGTTTCAATTCCAAGGCTACTTTTAACCGTGTGTTTAAAAGAGAGATGAACTGCACGCCCAGCGAGTATTACAGCAGGGTCTCAGCTTCCTGAGACCTGAATTCTGTAAGTTGAGACCTCAAAAACATTGCATGATACCTTCATGAAATGAATTAGCATTTCCTTTGCATCGTAACAGATCACCAAAAATTTTGAAATGGTGCAAAGCTGGGGTTATTTATCAGTTTTAAATGTTGACAATGATGAAGAATGTATTATTAATGTTAATGTGCTTTGTTTTGCCGGATTTGCAAGTTAATGCCGGAACGGATCCGCTAAATGCAGAATGTCAACCTTATGTTCATAAAGCACATCAAACTATTCATTTTGATGATCTTCCCGGCCATAATGGTGAGGTACGGCAAAGCCTCTGGTCTGCAGAAACCAGTTTAACCTTCCACATTGTAAGGATTTATATGCTGAAGTTTTCCTATAAGTATTCCGACAGAGTGGAACTGGGCATTGGGCCTGCTTTTCAGAACTGGAAAAACGAAGACGAGTCATTTCTCGGTCAGGCAAATGCGTACACATTGCTTCTGTCATGCAGGTACTATTTCTGGAATAAATTTCATGTGGAATTGGAGTTTTGGCCTGCATGGAATCGCTTTGAATCATTTATTGACAACAATACTTACAAAGGACTGGAGCTTTGGGTGGAATACAAGCTGGGCTATCGCGTCGACATGGGGCAACGTTTTTACCTGAATATACAGCCCGGTATAGGCCATCCCGTTTGGATGCAAAATAAGTGGCCGGGGGTAGAGGAATATGATAACTTCTTTGAGCTTATTCGCAACGAAACGATTTTTGTGCCCCAGGTATTATTGGGGTTCAGGTTTTAAATAATATGACAGCCATGAAAACAGCAATTATTTACGCAAGCAGTCACGGAACTACTGAGAAAGTTGCAAAGCAAATACAATTCGGGATTGGCGCTGACAGTACCAGGCTGATCAATCTGAAAGCAACCAGAGCAGTTGATCTCAGTCTGTTCGACACATTGATAATCGGAGGGTCGATTCATGCCGGACAAATGCAGGGCAGGGTGAGAAACTTCTGTAAAAAGAATATGGTTGATTTACTCCAGAAGCGTGTGGGGCTTTTCATGGTAGGGATGAACGAACCGGAATTTGAAAACGAGTTTAATAACGCCTTCCCCGAGTTACTTCGCAATCACGCAATCACCTCAAAATGTGTTGGAGGTGAGTTTTTGTTTGAGAAGATGAATTTCTTAGAAAAGCTCATTGTCAAAAAGGTTTCAGGCATAAGCCAAAACATTTCAAAAATTGACGAGAATAAGATAGCTGAACTGGTTAAGGAAATAAATTTGTAAACATAATTTAAATCAATCGACAAATGCAACTGGAGTATTTTGTCAGTGGAACTTCAAAGAGGGAAACAATCCTGTTTGTGCATGGAGCAGGCGCCAATGCAAGTCAGTTTGAAAAACAGCATGAATTCTTTTCAGAAAGGTTCAAAGTGGTTTCCCTGTCACTCAGGGGGCATGGCGGTTCACCCTTGCCTTCTCCAAACATCACCCAACGCTATTCACTGGAAGTACTTGCCAGTGACATTATTGAACTAATTGAAGAGCTTGATCTTAAGAATATCCATTTCGTGGGTAATTCCACAGGCGGAGTCCTAGGATATATCCTTTGTCCCCGCCTGGAGAATCGTATATTAAGCCTTACAACCTTTGGAACCACGGGGCAGATGACTTTACCAAAATGGTCAGCCAGAATGGTGTCGGCTTATGATGCATTTATGATTAAGTTTTTCAGGAAAAAGTATCTTTCTTTTACTGCCGGATACGCGGTAAAAAGTAAAGAGTCGAAAGAAAAGGTGTTTCAAATGTTCTTACAAGCTGCTGATGCCATACCGTATTTGAGGGCTCACCTGGTGAATTACAACTACCTGGAAGAAATAGAAAAGCTATCTATACCATACAATTTAATTCAGTGCGAATATGATAAAGACATCAACAATTCCCTCAAGACGACTTTAGAGGCCATATCAAAAAACAAAAAGGCAAAAGTTGTCCAGCTCAAAGGCGCCGGGCATATCGCCAATCTTGATGCGCCTGATGAGTTTAACCAGATATTATTAAACATAAGATATTTTTAAAACCAGACAAAACTATGTTACGGAAAACTATAACAAAAACAATTACAGCCGGGTTATTACTAACCGGCATGGTTTATCAGGGAGTCTATGCTAAAACACCTGACCACAAAGACACCACAATCTATTTGGGGTTTTTTAATCGCGTGCCAGACAACTTTAATTATCCAATGATTGGGCTTGCCAATGTAGCTGAAGAGAACTACAACAGGTTTCAGATTGGGCTTTTAAATTTGACAAAGGGAATGCTGAACGGAGCACAAGTCGGAGTTTCAAACCTTGTTTTT
>SLHT01000202.1 GCA_007136055.1 Syntrophomonadaceae bacterium | reverse complement strand
TGACCGGACCCGAAATCATTACACGCGGTTTTGTTTATGTGCGTGAATCAGTAGATTTACTGGAAGAAGCAAAAGTAGAACTCACTAAGGCTATCAACAAGATCAACAGGGAGCATCTGCAGGAATGGAACAAAATTAAAGCGAAGATCAGGGATGCAGCGTCATCATTCTTCTATCTGCGTACCGGACGACGCCCGATGATTATGCCGATTGTAATTGATGTTTCGATGGACAGTAAAGATAATTTGTAATTATTTGCACTGCTGTTTGTTCTGATACGTTATAACATTAACGACAAGAGGTTAGAAGGAGGAAGGGCAGTTGAAAAGCTATTTCTTTATTGTTAACCCCATAGCCGGTGGCGGTAAGGCAAAATCTCTTATCTACAGGATAGAAGACAACTTCAGACAGTCTGGCGCTGAATTTCAATTATATCAAACTAAAGGCCCGCAGGATGCTATTGAAGCAGCCGCAGGGGCCGCTAAAGAAGGCTATGATATTGTCGTCGCTGCCGGCGGTGACGGGACCGTTAATGAAGTCTTAAATGGCCTGGTTGGAAGCAATGCCGCACTGGCCGCTATTCACGGGGGCAAGGGAAATGACTTTGCGACAGCGGTAGAAATGCCCAAAAATATAGATGATGCTTGCAGGGCGCTGCTTAAAAGTGAGATCAGGGCAATAGACCTTGGCAAAGTACTGGATCGCTATTTTATAAATTCAGTGGGAGTCGGGTTTGATGCTGCCGTAGCCCTGCGTGTTAACCGGGGCGTAAAACCATTTAAAGGAGTATCTGCCTATATATATGCTTTTTTTGAGTCTCTCTTTTCATATGAAACGGTCGAAATGGATATCGATATGGGCCGCGAGCTGATCAAAACCAGGCCATTACTTGTAGCCGTGGGCATTGGCCAGGCTTACGGGGGCGGGATGAGAATTGTTCCGGATGCCATTCAGGACGACGGTCTCTTTGATGTTTGTATTTTTAACAGCATGAGCCGCCTGGCCCTGGTTTATCATTTCCCGAAAGTTTTCAGCGGCAAACTAAAACACCTGGAACAGGCTAACATGTTTCGAACTAAGGAAATAAAGTTAAATTTGAGTGAGGTTCGCCCCCTGCATATGGAAGGAGAGATCTTTTTTAGCGATCATATGCATTTTACCCTTGAACCCAAAGGGATGAAAGTACTGTTTGGAAAGTAGAGAAACTTAAACTTTCTTTACAATAACGAACATTAGTTTTATAATGCTTTCAGGTAGTATGCTTCGTCACGTTTACGGACAGGCTCTGCTTTCTGAAAGGTGGGCTTAATTACTTGGCCAGGCGACGGAAAAAAAGCTTAAATAAAGAGATGCGTGCCCAGGTTAAAGGCATATTGCTGGTTGCCCTGGCCGCATTTTGTTACGTTGGACTCATTTATCCCGATCAGGCCGGCGGTATTGGCACTTATGTTAATACCGGCCTGCGGATGATGGCCGGAGAAGTTGCTGTAGTGATTCCTTTTTTTATAGCCCTGCTGGCTCTTCGGCAGGTCCTGCCCCAGGGGCGCTGGAAGATCAGAACCAGGTTGATAGGACTTCTTTCACTGCAGCTGCTTTTTATGATTTGGATTCATATCCAGAGGTTAATTGATTCCTTTCCTGCCTCAAACGAATTATTTTACCAGAGTTTCGTAATTGGATTAAACCAGCAGGGCGGTGGTGTGATTGGCGCTGCTTTTGCAGCAGCCATACTATACCTGTTGGGGCCAATCGGAAGCAGGATCCTGGTCTTCGCTTTAGCTTTTATCGCCTTTATGCTGGTTTTCAATATTTCGTTCAATCGTTTTGTTAAAGCAATTTCCCGCTTCATGGCCTGGTTTTCAGGTCTACTGAAGAGGTTTGCACAAAATATGTTCGAAATAATGCGCGAGGTGACCAGTATTGCGCATGCTAAAATTAATAATGTTGTTGATGACAGAGATAAAGAAATAGAGCATAACGCTCTCCAATCCCCAGCAGGGACTTACGAAAACAGCAAGGGAAGATCTGTTGTTCTCAGCAATAATTATGAGCTGGAAGTGCCGGGACAGGAAAGCGCTGATCAAAAAGAAATTAACAGCGAACCGGCTTCAAATTTACACTTCGAAGCGGAAAAAGATGGGTTGGATACTGGTCCCCCTGCTACATTATCCGGCGCCGACAAATCTGTAACGGCCTATATCCTGCCTCCCCTGGAACTGCTTTCAACGCCGCGAACATCCGGCGAAGAGCATCATATGAAAAGCAGTAAAGACAGGGCCAGGCTATTGGAAAGCACCCTGCAAAGCTTCGGTGTGAGAGCAAAAGTTATTCATGTGCAGTCCGGGCCGACTGTAACCAGGTTCGAGGTTCAACCTGAAGCCGGGGTAAAGGTCAGCAAAATAATCAGCCTTTCCGATGATCTGGCCCTTAACCTCGCTGCGCCGCTGGTCAGAATTGAAGCGCCGATACCGGGTAAGGCAGCTCTGGGCATAGAAGTACCCAATAAAGTGATTGCTCTCGTCAACCTGCGAGAAGTGATGGATGACAGGGCTTACAGAAGCAGTAATTCACCATTGACAGTAGCACTTGGTAAGGATATAACCGGTAATCCTGTCATTACAGACCTTGCGAATATGCCTCATCTGCTGATTGCCGGCGCAACGGGTGCCGGAAAGAGTGTTTGCTTAAACACCGTGATTACAAGCATTTTATATAAGGCAGGCCCCGAACAGCTCCGCTTTTTGATGATTGATCCCAAGGTAGTAGAATTAAGCGTTTATAACGGTATTCCACACTTACTAATGCCGGTTCTTACTGATCCTCGCAAAGCTGCTTTAGCCCTGCGCAACATGGTTAAGGAAATGGGCCGGCGCTATGACTTGTTTGCCCGACTTGAGGTTCGTGATATAAGTACTTATAATGAGCTGTCGAAAGAAGATCCTGAATTGGAACAACTGCCCTTTATCGTGATTATTATTGATGAGTTAGCTGACTTGATGCTGGTTTCACCGGGTGAAGTAGAAGATTCAATTGCCAGGCTGGCTCAAATGTCCAGGGCGGCGGGTATTCATCTTATAGTTGCCACCCAGCGCCCTTCGGTTGATGTATTAACCGGGATCATCAAGGCAAATATCACATCAAGAGTGGCCTTTACCGTTTCATCCCAGTTTGATTCACGGACTATCCTCGATATGTCCGGTGCCGAAAAACTGCTGGGCCGTGGGGACATGCTTTTTTATCCGGTAGGAGCAGTTAAGCCGTACCGTGTCCAGGGAGCTTATGTAAGTGAAGTTGAGGTAAAAAAGATTACAGATTTTATTAAGGAGCAAGGACGGGTTGATTATGAAAACGGCAGCGCATTTCTAGAGGCGCCTGAAGAAACCGAAGAGGAAGAGTCCGATGTCCTGTTTGCCGAAGCAGTTGACCTGGTAGTGCGGACAGGAAACGCTTCGATTTCGCTATTGCAGCGTCGTTTCAGAATTGGCTATACAAGGGCGGCCCGATTGATCGATGACCTGGAAAGAAGGGGCATAGTCGGGCCCTTCGAGGGTAGTAAACCAAGGGAAGTCCTGGTTACCTCGGAGCAGGCGGCTAAAATATGCGCCGACTCTGACAGTAGATCTGATTAAAGGAGAATATGGTGTTGCCAGCAGATAATATCTTAATAAATAAAGAGACAGTTTTAAAAGGGGTCAAAATTGCTGCTGTTTCACTGGGCTGTTCAAAAAACAGGATCGATACAGAGGAAATCCTCGGTCTTCTCTCAACATGGGGCTGTGTTCTAACCGAAGATTACAAGTCTGCCGATGTTATATTTGTAAATACATGCAGTTTCATTGAAGATGCCCAGCAGGAATCGATTGACACCCTGATCGAAATGGCAGCGGTAAATCGGGGGGGGACACCTAAAATCGTAGCGGCAGGATGCCTTGTTGAGGTGTTCGGCAGTAAAATAATCAGATCTATGGTCGAAGTTGACGGTGCAATTGGTGTGCACAGTTATAATAAGCTTGCCCGCTTTATGATCATGCTGTTGAATGGCAAGCGTACCGTTATCAAGGTTGCTCCTTCCGATCAATACCACTCACTGGCACCACGGATATTGACTACGCCAGCGCACAGCGCTGTGGTAAAAATTGGCGAAGGCTGCAGCAACCACTGCAACTACTGCCTTATTCCGAGCATCAGAGGGGCTTACAGGAGCCGATCTCCGGAAGAGATTATAGCCGAAATTGATAGCCTGATCAAAAAAGGCACGAAAGAAATAAGCTTGATTGCCCAGGATACAACTGCTTACGGTACCGACCGGGAAGGTCTTCCTGATTTGGCGGGACTGATCAGGCAGGTCCTGTCGCTAAAGCATAATTTCTGGCTGCGCATTATGTATACATATCCTTCACGGATTAATAATGACCTTATTGATTTAATTGCAAAGGAGAGGAGAATCTGCAAATACCTTGATATTCCCATTCAACATAGCAGTGACAGGGTTTTAAGGTCGATGGGCAGGAAATACGATAAAGTTGATCTGACGCTATTGTTTGCCAGGCTGCGCTCAAAAATTCCAAACCTGGCCCTGAGGACTACATGCATGGTCGGCTATCCCACTGAAAGCAGGCGGGATTTTGAAGATTTGCTTCGTTTTGTTAAAGAACAGCGTTTTGAGCGGTTAGGTACATTTACATATTCTCCGGCAAAAGGAAAAGCTGCAGGGGGGACGTTAAAAAATATTAAAAAGCGGATTGCTAAAAAACGCCACCGCGAATTAATGTTAACCCAGCAGCGTATTGCTCATGGGGTTAACATTGAACTGATCGGCAGAAAGATGACTGTCCTGGTTGATAAAACTCCAGAGCCCGGCAGCAGTTGGTATTACGGGCGAACTGAATACCAGGCACCCGATATCGATGGAGGAGTTTACTTTTTTTCAGAGGAACCCCTCAGTCCGGGGGAGTGGATTACAGTGAAAATACGCGCTGCTTCTCCTTATAATTTACTGGCTGTAACGTTATAAAAGCGCACCTTTAATAGATGGCAGACGCTGAAAATATATGACAAATGTAGCGATCAAGGTTGACAGCTCAGGGGTGATCATAGATTGCAGGCAGATCTGATTTGCGTCGGGAATGAATTGCTGACCGGCCTTATAGAGAACAGCAATACAGGATTTTTGGCCAGGCGGCTTTGGTCGGCTGGTATATCAGTTCGCGAAGCATGTGTGGTTGCTGACAATGAACAGGCTATCAGGGTGGCCCTGGAAAAAGCCCTGGAAGAAAGTGACCTGGTTATCTTAACCGGGGGGTTGGGCCCTACGGATGATGATCTGACCAGGGAAGCTGTTGCCGGCGCCCTTGGTTTGCCACTGGTTTTGAATCAAGGTTGGCTCAAGAAAATGGAGCAATATTTTAGAAATAGGGGCATCAAGATGCCCGACAATAACCGTAAACAGGCCCTGGTCATAAAAGGAAGTACCCTTTTGGAAAACCAGAGGGGGACAGCGCCAGGTGCGCTTATGGAGAGTCAGGGTAAGACTATTGTCATGCTGCCCGGACCTCCGCATGAATTACAAATGATCTTTAAACAGCAGGTCCTGCCCTATCTGGCAGCAAATAACCAGACCGGGTTAACAGCTGTAAAAACCCTGAAGTGCATCGGGATAGGGGAGTCGATGCTGGAAGAGAAAATCAAGGCGCTTGGCAAGTGGGAGCTGCCGCCAATCTCATATGTGTCCAGAGGATTTGAAGTAGATTTACAAATTAAGGGTAGTGGAGAAGGAGAAGCTGCATCAGTATCGATCGCTAAAGCAGAACAACTATTGCGATCGGTGCTGGGTGACTATATTTACGGTAGTAATGACGATACCCTGGTCAGTCTGGCAGCCGAGTTACTGACAGCCAAAAAAATGACCCTGGCGCTGGCCGAATCTTGCAGCGGCGGCCTCTTATCCGATTTGATCACCGATTTCCCGGGAAGCTCTAAGTTTTACAGGGGCGGCCTGATAGCCTATAACTCTGTAGTGAAAAGTGATCTGTTAGGCGTCAGTAAGGAACTTCTGGAGAAGGAAGGGGTCGTCAGCGCCGCAACAGCCCTGGCGATGGCTGCAGGGATCAAGAAACTACTTAAGGCCGATATTGCTGCTGGCATTACCGGTGTAGCAGGCCCGGAAAGCGATTCGGCAGGAAAACCGGTTGGCCTGGTTTGCATCGCTGTTCTCGGACCGGGTATTTCTGAAAACAGGCAGCTTAACCTTGGTGGAGGAAGACGGGCGATAAAAGAAAGGTCCGCCCAGATTGCATTAGACATGTTGAGGAAAATCCTGGTTAAGCTGTAACGTCGCTATTATACCCGGCCGATAAACAGCCTTGCAATTATGTATTAAAGCGTAAAAACCGGTTGTTTCCCTGGTTATAGATCATGAATTAAAGAAAGGTGTAGATTGTCTTGTTAAGACTTTTTATCGCCGTTGAGCTTTCCGACCGGCAAAAAAGGGAAGTTTTTGAGCTACAGCAAAGAGTTAAACAATACATAGACGGAGCACGCTGGGTGCGTTTTGATGGTATGCACCTGACCTTAAAATTTTTAGGGGACACTGACGAAAACCAGATAGGGCAGATTTCTGAGGCCCTGAACAAGTCCTCAGAACCGCTTAAACCTTTTGTGCTTAGGTACGGCGGCTGCGGTGTTTTTCCGGGACCTCAAAAAGCAAGGGTACTCTGGCTGGGGGTGAAGGAGGGGGCAGCGCAGGTTATATTTCTGGCGGAAAACCTGGAGGAAAGCCTGTCTGAATGTGGGTTTCAAAAAGAAAAGCGTCCTTACCACCCGCATCTTACTATAGGAAGACTGCGCAATCCGCCGCCTAAAGATATGATCATGAAATACATTGAAAGTGAAAATACTTTTTTAAGCTCTGCAGTTGAAACGCCAAATGTGGCTTTGTTTCAGAGTAAGCTTTCGCCTCAAGGAGCAGAATATACAGCACTTTACAGGAAATCATTTCAGCACTAGCAGGAAATAGTGAATGAAAAAAGAATTATGAAGGAAATAGAACCCGTTTAAGGAGGTAAGACAATTGGAAAAGGAAAAAGCACTGGAAGCAGCACTAGTACATATCGAAAAGCAATTTGGTAAGGGTTCGGTTATGAAGTTAGGCCAGGACACAACAGTTCAAGTTGCAGCAATTCCAACAGGCAGCCTTGTCCTGGACGTTGCTTTAGGAGTGGGAGGTGTGCCCAGGGGCAGGGTTATTGAAATATTCGGCCCCGAGTCTTCGGGTAAGACAACTGTCGCATTACACATTATTGCTGAAGCACAAAAAAGAGGTGGCTATGCTGCATTTATCGATGCTGAGCATGCGCTTGATCCGCAGTATGCAACAAATCTTGGGGTTAATCTCGATGAATTGCTGGTTTCTCAGCCTGACACGGGCGAGCAGGCCCTGGAGATAGCCGAAGCGTTGGTGCGAAGCAATGCAATTGATGTCCTGGTAATCGACTCTGTAGCGGCACTTGTACCCAGGGCTGAAATCGAGGGTGAAATGGGTGACGCTCATGTCGGTTTGCAGGCCAGGTTGATGTCACAGGCTTTGCGTAAGCTTTCAGGGGTGATCAGCAAGTCTAAAACCAGCGCTGTTTTTATTAACCAGATTAGAGAGAAAGTCGGGGTTATGTTTGGCAACCCTGAAGTTACACCTGGAGGCAGGGCTTTAAAGTTTTATTCATCGGTCAGAATGGATGTCAGGAGAATAGAGTCGCTAAAAATAGGCTCTGACCAGATAATCGGTAACAGGACCAAGGTAAAGGTAGTTAAAAATAAGGTTGCTCCTCCCTTTAAAGTTGCTGAATTCGATATTCTCTATGGTAAAGGGATTTCTGCTGAAGGTTCACTGATCGATCTGGGTCTTGAGCACAATGTGATTAATAAAAGCGGAGCCTGGTATTCATACGGCGAAGAGCGTTTGGGGCAGGGCCGCGAAAACGTAAGAGATTACTTGAAGGAAAACCTGGAAATCCGTGAAGAAATTGAAAAGAAAGTCCGTGAAATGGCCGGGCTGCCGATAAATAATGTACTTTCAGCAGCTAAAGCTAATGGTGATCCTGAAAGCAACAATGAAAAGATAGATAAGAGTGGAGCAGACCCTGAGCTAGAGTAACAGCAGATACGCAGTTGGAGTTGGCTGAACATGGATGAAAAGACATTTAAAAAAGCGCGCAGCAGGGTTTTACGTCTGCTTACTTACAGGGCGCGCAGCGCCAAAGAGGTAACTGATTACCTAAAACGAAAAGGTTATGAAGTTAACGTAGCAGAAGCAGTTTTAAAAGAAATGAAAGAATATGGTTACATAGAAGATTATAAATTTGCCTCGGATTTTATCAGTTACCGCAAAATGAACGGGCAGGGTGTGAAAAAAGTCCGCTTCGAATTGCAAATGAAGGGTGTGAGAAAACAGGTTATCGATGAACTGATATCAGAAATGTTTGATTCTGAAGAAGATCTGCTCAGAATTAGAGATTTGTTAGCTAAACGAATGCCCTGCGGTGACCAGATTGATCAGCGCTGGGTAAACCGTCAGATTGGGTATCTCAAAAGGAAAGGTTTTCAGGATGAATTGATTCTAAAGGCCTTGAAAGATTATGATCTTTCTGAGTAATCTTATCTTGACATAATATCTTTTAAAGGCTACAATTATTACAGAAAGCTAATATATTTACAATAGTAGTTCAGTTCATAACTAATGAGGAAAAGTCTGTAGTGCCGTGAGGTACTGAGGATAGATAAAAAAAGCAAATATAATCTTTCTTTTATTATTAAGGGATAATTGTACCCTTTATCCGACTTTTCACTTAAAAAGCTGTGTCCTGGACACAGCTTTTTATATTAAATGAAAACTTAAGGACTGCCATTACTACGAAATGGAGGTGAAAAAGCATGTTGGAAAGCCTACTTATGATTATAGCTGCCCTAATTGCAGGTCTAGGGGGCGGCTATTTTATCCGCAAGATTACTGCTGAAGCAAAGATATCTTCTGCTGAATCAGCAGCAAAAAGAATTATCGAAGAAGCAAACCAGGAAGCAAAAGCTCTTAAACGTGAAAAACAACTAGAAGCCAAGGAAGAAGTTCATCGCCTCAGAAGTGAACTGGATAAAGAAAGTAAAGAGAGACGATCGGAATTGCAGCGCCTGGAACGGAGATTAGATCAAAAAGAAGAAAGTCTTGATCGTAAGCTCGAAAACGTAGAACGTAAAGAGGAAGAGTTGAAGTGCAAAGAAGAAGGTAACATAAAATTCAGGGAAGAGCTGGATAAGCTGCAACAGCAGCAGTTTGCTGAATTGGAAAGAGTGTCAGGAATGACGTCCGATGAGGCCAAGGATCTGCTTTTACAGAGGGTCAGAAATGAAATTGAGCATGAGATGCTCAGCATGGTAAAAGATATGGAAAGCCAGGCTAAAGCGGAAGGTGAAAAGAAAGCGCGAGAAATAGTTACCCTTGCGATACAGCGATATGCGGCCGATCATGTGACTGAGTCGACCGTGTCTGTGGTTTCACTGCCCAACGATGAAATGAAGGGCCGGATAATCGGTCGTGAAGGACGCAATATCCGGGCGTTGGAAACATTAACCGGTATTGATCTTATTATTGATGATACCCCTGAAGCAGTGATTATTTCAGGGTTTGATCCGATCAGGCGAGAAGTTGCCCGCCTTGCCCTGGAAAAACTGGTAAGCGACGGACGGATCCATCCTGCCCGGATCGAGGAAATTGTTGAAAAGACACGCAAAGAAGTTGATGCCCAGATTAAAGAAGAAGGTGAGCGTGCTACTTTTGAATCAAGAGTCCACGGCTTGCATCCCGACATTGTGGTATTACTGGGTAAACTGCGCTTCAGGACCAGTTACGGGCAAAACGTGCTGCAACATTCTATCGAAGTTTCCCACCTGGCCGGAATAATGGCTGCAGAGCTAGGGTTGGATGTTACCTTTGCCAAGAGAGCAGGCCTGCTTCATGACATCGGTAAAGCAATTGATCATGAAACAGAAGGTTCTCATGTTCAGATCGGTGCTGAATTAGCCAAAAAATACAAAGAAACGCCTGCCATTACCAATGCCATTGAAGCTCACCACGGAGATGTTGATTTTAATACACTGGAAGCAGTTCTGATCCAGTCAGCTGATGCCATATCAGCTGTCAGACCCGGAGCCAGACGCGAGACACTGGAAGCATATATCAAGCGCTTGGAAAAATTGGAGAATATTGCTGATTCTTTCGAAGGCGTCGAAAAGTCTTATGCTATTCATGCCGGACGTGAAATCAGGATTATGGTTAAGCCGGATCGAATTGATGATTATACTTCCATCCAGGTAGCCAGGGATATAGTTAATAAAATTGAAGGTGAACTTGAATATCCGGGCCAGATTAAAGTAACAGTGATTCGGGAAACAAGAGCCGTTGATTACGCAAAATAACCAGAACGATCTGAGGTAAGCAGTTATGAAAAGAAAGTGCCCGAACGGGCACTTTCTTTCAGTAGGGCAAGAAGATGGCTGACCGTAACAGAAGGAGTTATATGAAATTAATTTTGCAGGAAAGTGTGTATCCGGTTTAGGAGACCAGGTATAGAGACAGACGGGTTATCAGATGTAGATAATATAATTGTTTTGAAAAAAATGTGAAACATTTAATCAAGGAAATGAGGTTGTCAGGGTGCGCATACTATTTATTGGTGATGTTGTCGGAAAAGCAGGCCGAGATTGTCTGCAGCAGTACCTCCCTGAACTAAAAGATAAAAAAAGGATAGACTTTACAATTGCTAATGGTGAAAACGCTGCCGGTGGAGCGGGAATGACTCAAAATATTTATATCGAGTTAAGAAACATGGACATAGATGTAATAACCGGCGGCAATCACATTTGGGATCAAAAAGATGTTTTTAATTTTATCGATCATGAACCAAGAATGATCCGGCCTGCTAACTATCCGCTGAAAACAACTCCCGGACAGGGCACGGTAATTATTGAGCCGGCAAATGGCGGACCCGGCATAGCGGTTATAAATTTGATCGGCAGGGTGTTTATGAAGAATGTCGACTGCCCTTTTCTGGCAGCGGACAGGGAACTTTTATTAATTAAGCAGAAGGTGAAAACAGTTATTGTTGATTTTCATGCTGAAGCAACATCCGAAAAGCAGGCCCTGGGTTGGTATCTCGACGGACGGGTTAGCGCTGTTATCGGCACCCATAGTCATGTGCAAACAGCAGATCAAAGAATACTACCAAAAAAAACGGCCTATATTACAGATGTGGGGATGGCCGGTCTGTATGATTCTATTCTGGGTGTAGATATTGAAGGACCGCTGAAAAGGTTCCTGACCCAACTGCCCCATAAGCTAACTATCTCCGATGGAAAAAAAGTATTCAATGGTGTAATTATAGATATAAACGAGGATAACGGTAGTGCAAAAGCTATTGAAAGGGTGTATGGCATAATTTAACCGCAAGTATCATATAATTCATATAATTCAGGCAGGACTTTTGCTTTGAAAAGCGAATATAGTAGTAAAATCCGCTGAAGGAGGCACATAATAATGGAAGTATTAAAGGTCTCAGCAAAATCTAACCCTAATTCTGTAGCAGGAGCACTTGCAGGGGTTCTCAGAGAACGGGGAGGAGCCGAAATTCAAACTATAGGGGCCGGCGCTTTGAACCAGGCAGTAAAAGCAGTAGCAATAGCGAGAGGTTTTGTCGCACCGGGTGGAATTGATTTAATTTGTATACCAGCCTTTACGGATATCGAAATTGACGGTGAGGAAAGAACAGCAATTAAGCTGATCATTGAACCTCGTTGAAAAACCTGAAACAAACTAGAAAGGAATTGTATACGCCCTCTTTACAATTGCCTGGAGAGGGTTTTTTTTGTTTGTTCAGGGGAGAAGCGGATTATGAGTGAGGAGAAAAAAGTAGATTTTCATATGCATAGTAATGCTTCAGACGGGCTATTTAGCCCGCATCAGCTGCTAAAAATAGCTGTTGATGCGGGCCTCTCGGCAGCAGGCATAACCGATCACGATACTGTAAGAGGTTTGGCTGAAGCTTTTAAAGCAGCACGAAAGCTGGAAATGGAGCTTATACCAGGCGTGGAAATAAGTGTTTTTGAAGAAGGGCAGGAAGTTCATATTCTTGGTTATTACCCGCGTTACTGCGAACACTTAAACACTGTGCTTGAAGAAATACAGAAAGAAAGGTTTAAGCGCATGGAGTTAATTGTAAAAAATCTTAAAGCGCTTGGTTTTAAAGTAAGCCCTGAAGAAGTGTTGTTTGAAGCAGGGGAGGCTGCTCCGGGCAGGATGCATCTGGCCAGGATTTTATACAAAAAAAAGTATGTCCATACCCTGTCTGAGGCATTTACTCTATACCTCGGACGGAACTGCCCCGCTTTTGTCCAGCGTAGAACCCCTGCTCTTAAAGAGGTCATGAGTTTACTTGCTGAAGTAGGCGCAATACCGGTTATAGCGCATCCGGGCCAATATGGGAATAAAATGATCGAAAAATTGACCTGCCTGGGGTTGCAGGGGATAGAAGTTTTCCACCCCGATCACAGCAAAACGCTGGCCAGATATTACAAAGATCTGGCCGTGGAAAAAGGCCTGCTTATAACCGGAGGCTCAGATTTTCATGGTGATAACCTGCAGAGGCCTGCATACCCCGCGCACCGCGCAGTGTCTTATTCATACCTGGAAAAGTTAAAAGAACATATTGAATGAATGCTTCGTTGCTTAAAGCTTAAAGTAACCGGTTAATCAAGTATGTTTTGGTTTAGAGCGTGCTATCGGTTGGTTATTGAAGCTTGCGCTCACTGATCGCTTAAGCGCAGAATTGCTTACGTCTCAGCTGCCAAAAGAAATATTTTGCTGGTGATTACCTAACCCGGACAAGCCGTTACCATAAAAGTTGGTTTTCAAAATGACCCCTTATAAACATAGTGTACATCGGCGTTTGCGGGATCGCTCAAAAAAGTCTTGCCAAAAATGTGCAGCACTTCAGGATTAAGGGCCTAACAATAGTGTAAACTTTAAGCAGGTTTGAAGTGGGTAATGAGGGGTTGGAATAATAAAGGGCTAGCTTTTCATTAGGTAAAGAAAGTGATAAAATTTAGTATATGTTTTTATGGAGGTATAAAATATATAATGCAGAACTTTGATTTTGCAGTTCAGGTAATGGTTATTGGATTTTCAGTAGTAATTGTCACCCTGGCCGGTCTTTATGGTATTTTAATTATTTTTTCGCGTCTATTCTATAAGCAAGATGGTCAAAAACCTTTTAAATTTCTCACGGCAAGGAGCACAACAGGTGAAGATGTTGATGATCTTAAGGAGCGACGCAAAAAGGCAGCCATTGTTGCCGCTGTTTATCAATACCTGTCGGATCAACATAGCTTAAAGGGAAGCAGCAGTCTAGATGTTATGGTTCAGTCTTCGGGCAGCACAAGCGCCGGCAGGTGGCACCTTGCCGGAAGAAAAGAGCTGCTTGAAAACAGGGTGGAGTTAGAAAAGATTAGGAGGAATAAGAAACGTGAAAACATTTAAAGTAACCGTTGACGGTCAATCTTATACTGTCCAGGTTGAAGAAATTGAAAAGGAAAGCGGCAAGAGTATTTCTGAAATAGTTGAAGAAAAAGACACGCCTGTTTCTGGCTCGCAGCAAAAACCTGGGCCGGCATCGGTTAAACAGGAAACTGCCCCGGTTAATGACCAGCCGAAGCAAACCCTGCGTTCAGGAGCAGGAAGCGGCACAAGCGTTAAAGCTCCCATGCCCGGTTCGATTCTTGAAGTTAAAGTTAATGTAGGTGATGAGATAAAAAGCGGCGATGTCCTTATGGTATTAGAAGCGATGAAAATGGAAAATGAACTTACAGCTTCTCAGGCAGGAACAGTAGCGGAAGTTTTGGTTAAAAAAGGTGACACTGTTAGCAGCGGAGACCCCTTAATTGTCCTGTCATAAAAATGTGTAAGCTGCTGCAGAACTGAGAAAGGGGTTGAGCTGAATTGCTGGATATGCTTCTAGAATTTATAGAGGGCACTGGTTATTATAACCTAAAGTTAAATGATATTATAAT
>SLHT01000173.1 GCA_007136055.1 Syntrophomonadaceae bacterium | reverse complement strand
AGCCGGTTTGGGTTTTCTCCGTAACGCCCATCAGCCGGCCTCCTTGAGGGTTCAACATACCCAACCGACCAGGGTTCAGGCCCAAGCGCTTTAAGAAAGGTTGCCGGGTTCATCGTGCCCGCCCCCTTCTCCACATCGTATGGCTGCCAGATCAGGCAACCCCTCTTGGCCCAGTATTCCTGGAGCTTAATCATGATCGTCTGTAGGTCCAACAATAACGCCTCCTTTATAAAAATATCCCGTCCCTGGCTGATTAAGCCATAGGGACGGGAGCTATTCCCGCGGTTCCACCCTACTTGGCCCCAAATGTTTAACAGAGCCCACTTGATTTTTACACTGCTCGGGAACGCCATTCACCGGATAACCTGGCAGGCTTGCACCAACCCCGCCTCGCTGCACATGTAAGGTTTATGCGGCTACTTCTTTCCGTCATTGCCGAATATGCTCTTAGATTATTAAGATACTAACAACTGCACACGGTATTGTCAAGTAGCAGGGTTTCTACTTCATTGCCCTCATTGAATTGATTACGGCCAGCAGGGCTACTCCGACATCAGCAAAGACAGCTTCCCACATTGAAGCAAGACCAACTACACCCAGGCCCATAATCACCGCTTTAATGCCCAGGGCAAGAATTATATTTTGAACAACGATAGATTTTGTTTTACGAGCAACACCTATTGCATCGGCAAGCTTCGATGGCTGACCGGTCATCAAAACGATATCAGCAGCTTCAATGGCCGCATCGGATCCTACGCCGCCCATCGCTACTCCAATTTCTGCCCGGGCCAGGGAAGGAGCATCATTTATGCCGTCTCCGACAAAAACATGCTTTTTCCCGGTCAGGTTTTCCTTTTCCAGCTGCTCAATTATTTCTACCTTTTGATCGGGTAAGAGTCCGGCAAACACCCGGTCCAGGCCAAGCTTGGTCCCTATCTCTTCAGCCACCTGCTGTTTATCCCCGGATAGCATATATATCCTCTTTACACCCAATTCCCTGAGACGGCTGACGGCCGATACGGCATCACCTTTAATTTCATCTGAAACAGCAATACTGCCGGCATATTCGCCCGCTACAGACAAATGAACAGACATGTTAGAATCTTTATGTTCAGCAAAATTAATCCCATACTGGGCCATTAATTTATCATTACCCATTAAAATTGACAGGTTGTTATAACAAACCCGCACTCCTCGCCCGGGCAGTTCAGTATAATTCTCAAGGTAACTTTCATTTACTTTTTCTTTTCGAGCCTGAAATATGGAAGAAGCCACGGGATGGGAAGAAAAACGGGCAGCAGCAGCCCCGTAACGCAGCAGCTCTTCCTCGCTGTAGCCGCTGGACGGATAGACTCCTTTTACCGTGAAAACGCCGCGGGTCAGGGTTCCAGTTTTATCAAAAATAACTGTATCCACTGCACTTAACGCATCTAAATAGTTGCTCCCTTTAACCAGGATACCCTTTCTCGACGCCCCGCCGATACCGCCGAAAAAACCAAGGGGAATTGAAATTACCAGGGCACAGGGACAGGAAATAACCAGAAAAACAAGGGCCCGGTAAACCCAGACTGAAAGCTCCTCTCCCGGTAACACCAGTGGAGGAGTAAAAGCAATGAGCAAAGCGGCGGCAACAACAAGAGGAGTATAATAGGCTGCAAAGCGGGTAATAAATTTTTCTGTTTTCGCTTTGCGGGTGGAGGCGTCTTCAACAAGTGAAAGAATACGACTTACTGTAGACTCTGAGTATGCCCTGCTAACCTTAATAGTTAATAAACCGGCACTATTAACAGAACCGGAAAGAACTTCATCGCCAGGATCAACTTCCTGAGGAAGGGATTCACCGGTAAGAGCAGAAACATCGAGGGTTGACGTGCCTTTAACTATAACGCCGTCAAGGGGAACCCGTTCTCCGGGACAGACCATGATCATTTCGCCTACTTTTACATCTTCCGGAGAAACTTTTCGAGTTTTTTCTCCATCCCGAAGATGCGCATAATCAGGCCGGATATCGATCAGCTTTTCGATTGAACTGCGCGAACGGTTAACTGCATGGTCCTGGAGCATTTCGCCTGCCCGGTAAAAAACCATGACGGCAACACCCTCGGGATACTCGCCAATAGAAAAAGCACCCAGCGTCGCAATTGTCATCAGGAAGTTTTCATCGAAAACCCTGCCTACCGCTATATTCCGGGCAGCCCTGAGCAAGACCCCTCCACCAAAAATGATATATGCAGCTGCAAACACAACAAACTCAAACCAACCCTGCAGCGGCTGAATTATGCCTGTGGCAAAAATAATTGCTCCAACAAAATATAGAACCAGCCTAAAAGGATTATGAAGCTTGCAATATTTTAACATCTTGCTGTAGCCGCAGTTGTTTTCTAAAGCGCATTCACTGCTGCTGTAACTCATCGGCATTTAATCCTCCGCATTTGATCTTTATTCATTGATATGGCTTAACCCCTGGTTAAAGATTTCCTCAATATGTCGGTCATCAAGAGAGTAGAACATGTTTTTACCTTCCCGACGGGGTTTGACCAGGCGGGCCTGCTTGAGAACCCTCAACTGGTGAGATGTCGCCGAATGAGTCATGTTCAGAAGATGGGCAATATCGCAAACGCACATCTCTTCTTCAAACAGCGCCCATATAATTTTGATCCTGGTGCTGTCACCAAAAACCTTAAACAACTCGGCCAGATCGTAGAGCGATTCTTCTGGAGGCATTTTCTGAGCAACCCGCCCGACTATCTCTTCATGAACAATTTTACAGTCGCAGCGCACCTTTTCTTCATTTCCGGCAGGCATATCTTCACCCCTTTATGTTTCATGTGAACATATGAGCGTTTATTCATATATAATAATTCACATAAGGGTAGAAGTCAATACTTTTTTCAGTATCATTGTAAGCGGGTATATTAAAAACTGAATAAACAGACAAAGTAAGTGTTTTTACAGTTGACGAGTAAAGATGGAGCTAATTCTCTTCCATGGCCCGTTGCACCAGTGGAAGATCTCTGTTGGTAATGATGCCAAGCAGTGGCTCAGAAAGATCCCCATTCTGAGTGATAAGCACAGCTTCAAGCTTACTTCCTTTCTGCTGCCACCGGTAGAACATGTCCGGCAATTCAAAGAGTGACTGGTTGACCGGCACCACCTCATAGTTGTTTTCATGACCCACCTTGCGAACTACATCCTGAAGATTTATATTATCAATATCCAGGGAACTGTCAGCCAGGCTTAAACCCATCCATTTAATGATCATATTTGAAGTTAGAAGACCGATCATTTTTCCATTCTCGAGAACGGGAACCTGGGTAAAAGACCTGCGGCTTAGTTCCCTGATCGCCCGCGAGATTGGATCGTCAACTGAAAGAGCAAAAACTTCCTTCAGAAACAAGGGGGCAACTTTTGGCGGTTCAAGTAGAAGCCGGGCAATTTGTTCTATTTGGACCACTACATTATCATTTGGTTCGGCAATTACTTCACCGCCTGACCGATCATGCACTATAGCATTGCGCAACTCTCCATACTCCTTTAAATCAAAACGGTATCTTTCAATGACCGGATTTAACCGGGCACTTTTATCGATCAGTTCAAAAAATCGGCGGTGATTTTTTAACTTTAGAATCCTCGCCATCTCATGCTCAATAGCCGAGAAAGCTTTTAGAAAGCGCTCGGAGTTGTTCCTCTCTTCCACCACCTGAAAAGCCCTCCAATCTTACAACCAATAATAATTACCTTTTTAAACCGGCGTATTTATTGTTTAAATAATTATAATGCATCAAAGATTTTTTCTAATTAATTTATTTTT
>SLHT01000006.1 GCA_007136055.1 Syntrophomonadaceae bacterium | reverse complement strand
CTTTACTGCCCATATCATCTTCTCCCTTCCGGAACCACTGTTTTGATCAAAATTTCCGTTGAAATCAAGCTAAAATTGCTTATTAATAATAGTTGCTCATATGTTTACTGAATCAAATAATTAACCAGACTATAGATCCCATATACTGCTGCCAGCAGTATATACATTATCATTCAAGGTGAGACCCGCCTGTACCAAGGCTCTATTTTCTCTTTCACTTTAAAAACCTCCTTTAGATCACTGCTCTATCAAACCAAAAACTTTCCTCTCATTATAAGCTACTGCTTTACTGATTCGCAAGGCTGATCCCGGGCAGTTGGAAGCAAGTGCAAACAGTAACATCATAGCCGACAGCAAACGATAAATAACCGACCCTGCTTCAGTTGCCATGCTTATTTAAGCCTCTTCAATACCGGTGCCTGCAATATAAAGCTCACTTATATACATGTTTTCTACAAATGCCGCACAATCCCTGTTTCAAGTACTCTGCTGCAATCGTCAGCAAAAAATGACAATATCTTTATTATTTAGAATTTCCATGGATATAAATATTTTCACACCTCCCATTTTCTTGATATTCCTTGATACTTGATTTCTTAATCATCAACATTCCTCAGCAGCTGACAATATTAATGCTGACCAAATTTTCGGTTAAATGTCCACTGTATAATAATAGAAGCTGCTTATTTTTAGATATATTAGAAATAATAACTTAATTTACTTTTTGTTGAAATCAAGCAGACAATTTGGTATAATATAACTATTAGGAGGTGATCGATCATGGATAAAAAAGCTTATCAAGATAAGTTGGAGGCGCGGTTAAAAGAATGGCGAGCGGAAATAGACAAATTAAAAGCACAGGCGAAAAGCAAGAGTGCGGATGCAAAGATATCTTACCAGGAAAAGATTAATCAACTGGAGCAAAAAATGAAGCAGTCAGCCAAGAAGTTAGAGGTTTTAAAAGAAGCCAGTGAAGATAAATGGCAAGATGCAAAAAAAGAAGTAGAAAAAGAAACAAATGAGTTAAAAGCACAATTAAGGGATATCCTTTCGTAATAGTATATCCCCATAAGTTTTGCAAACCAGGGACTCTGCACCGTATCAGCGACAGAGTCCCTGGTTATTGAAAGAGAAGTCATGATATTTGATCGCTGTAGAAACAAGATTGAGCAGATCGATGATTGCGGTAAAAACAGCCGGCGGGATAAAGCAAAGCGATATGCATTAAAACGATCACGTATACGTATTGCGCAAGACTTCTTACAAAAAGCTGCAGTAGCTGCCAGTGCAGCAGTCAGGCATATCTTCTCGCGACAATTTAGAACAGAGGCAGGATGACGTAAAAAGGCTTCACTATTAAGCCTGCCGGTCAATCATACTGAAACCAACATGGCCTTGATTATTCACTATCCTTTTTCAGGAATGATATGATCTTGTCCTTGACACTTTCGTAGATGCTCTCTAATCCGGTGATATAAAGTGTATTTCTGCTTCTTTGCAGCGCCTCAAGAGTGGTAGCTTCAACAACATTCCATAACATGTCCCTATCCGGAGCGCTTAAAAAGTAGTTCAGCTTGACCTGGTATGCTCCTTTGTATCTTCTGCCCCCTCCGTCAGAGGTAATTCGTTTTATTAGCCTGTTGAGGTCAAGAGAGCTGCTGTTTGTCCTCAGAGAAACGTCCAGGTACATCTCACCCTTTTTATGATTTTCAATAATAGCAAAGACAGCGATTGTTTTTTGATCTGAATTTTTCAGAATCATATCAGCAGATATAGCGATAGAATCCCTGTTTTTTGCGTCAACATAACCAATGCCGTAAAATGCCCAGTCCCTGTAAACAATCTCATTACCCTTCGCCTTGTTATAATACAAAAGGGTTTCAGGTGAAATCGGCATGTTTATTATCTCCTGCAGTATACCCGCATCAGTAAATTCGGAGAGGAAACCTAACGCTTCAAGGTCCAGGGGGGTCATATAATTGTACTTGTCGGTGTCTGTCTGAATTCCGAATGTCAGGGCCGTAGTTATTGAGGCCATTTCCTGTTCAGTAAAATCAACATCCAGATGCTTGATAATGAGGGTCACCAGGGTGCTTGTTGAGCCTGCATCTGTTCTAATCAAAGAAAAGTCTGCTTTTACCGAGTTATTTGATTTGCCGTGGTGATCTATATGTGCAACACAGGGAATGCTATCGCCAATATGTTCCACCCTGTTATTCTGAAAATCGGGGACAATATAGGCCTGATATTTTTTTAGGTCAATATCACGACCAAATATTAAAGGGATACCCAGGCTGTCGATAAACACATGGTTTTGTGAAAGCGATATTTTATGTTCTGCAAAAATATCGGACTCTATCGAGAGGTGTTTAAGAATCTGTTTTATGGCGTAAGCTGAAGCAATAGCATCGGGATCCGGTGAGCCGGGAATATAAATGGCAATAGATTTATATTTTGTAACTGCTTCAAGGAAATGCGCTGCCGCTTTATTCATTGTTAGTTTTAACCTTTTTAATAATTATACCATTTTCTCTTAGTAAACAGTACAAGAATTTCGTAACAATGACAACCCCTCCAAATCCCAAACACTGACATGGAAATACGTTTCAACAACCCTTGCTGCCGCCATGAGTGGTTGTTCTTCGTTACCGCTTTTTTTCTATCGCTTCATCAAGGCGAACACAATCATCTTTTGTCACGTCAAATTTGACTTCTATTTCAATCACCACCTTATCAGCTGCTAAAGATTTTGTTCTCGCCCTCCACCCCAAATAACCAATAAGATATATGAAACCAAGCAGGATTTTGAGGGCCTTTAAAGAATTAGAATATATAAATACCAACAACTTCTATAACATTAGTATTTTTCATAACCTATTTTAATTAAGACAATGCGCAATATTAATAAATACCATGGCATGCAGAAAAGGGAGGGTGAAAATTGAAGGATAGATATATTTTACTGGTGGAAGACAACCCTGATGACGAAGAGCTAATCCTGATAGGCTTAAAGAACAGCGGGGTATTAAATGAAGTAGTTGTAGTAAGTAACGGCGAAGAGGCTTTGCATTTCCTTTTTGGCGAAGGTAATTACAAAGGGCGCGATACTTCTATGTTGCCAACAATAATCCTGCTTGATCTTAAGCTGCCTAAGTTAAACGGCCATGAGGTCCTTGAACGCCTGAGATCAAATTCACTCACAAAACTTATTCCGGTAGTAATCCTAACTTCGTCGAGCGAAGAAGAAGATCTTTTTAACAGCTACAACCTGGGCGCCAACAGCTTTGTGCGCAAGCCGGTTGAATTCAGTCGCTTTGCCGATGCCGTCAAGCAGCTGGGCCTCTACTGGCTGCTACTCAATGAACCGCCTACATCAAGGCAATAACCTGCTCAAGGATAATGGAGACCAATTATGGATAACCCATTGCGCGTAATAATTGTAGAAGATAAGCTCGATGATGCTGAGCTGATGGTCATGCGCTTAGAAGAAGAGGGCTTTAACTTAAAGTGGCAGCGGGTGCAAACTGAAAAAGATTACCTGAAAGCCCTGGATGAGCTTCCTGATTTAATTTTGGCCGACTGGTCACTGCCCCAGTTTAGCGGCATGCGGGCTTTGGAACTGATGAATAAGCGCGGGCTAAACATTCCCTTCATCCTGATATCAGGCTCAATCGGTGAAGAAGCGGCGATTAATGCCCTGCACCAGGGCGCCATTGATTATGTTTTAAAAGATCGTTCAAAACGTCTGGGTCAGGCGGTCCGGCGCGCGCTGGACTCCCGGCGTTACCAGGCGGAAAAAGAGCAGGCCGAAGCGGAGTTAAAAGAAAGACTGGTTGAGCTGGAGGTGCTTTATAGCATTTCATCATCCATGCGCTACCTGGAAGACCTTGATGCATTGCTCTCCACTTTACTCGATCAAACTCTTGCTACCATTAAAACAGAAGCAGGAGCAATCTGGCTCTTTGATCCTTCTAATGCTAAATTGCGTTTTGCCATTGCCCGGAGCTGGTTTTCAAAACTAGAAAATACTGTTATAGCTCCAAACGAGGGAATCCTTGGACAAGTTTATTCTTCGGGCCAGTTCTATGTTTCTGACGATGTTAGTCGTGATTTACGAACAGCATCTAGTTCAAAGATACCTGCCGGTTGGAGCGGAGTTTGCCTGCCGATTCGGTCGATTTTTGAAATTGAAGGAGTTATTTTTGTTTCTGTACCTCTCCCACGCAAGATTACCCCAGAAGAACTTAAACTGCTCTCTTCAATTGCCGAGATGGCCGGCATGGCCGTGCACCGGGTCCGACTCTTTGAAGAACTACGGGCATCAGGAAAGGCGCTCGCTTCTGCCTATGATGAAACGATTAAAGGCTGGGCTAATGCTCTTGAGCTGCGCGACCATGAAACCGAAGGCCACAGTGAAAGGGTTACTGATTTAACCTTAACGATGGCCAGGAAATTGGGCATAAGCGAAGACCAGATCGTTCATGTCTATCGCGGAGCTCTCCTGCACGATATCGGCAAGATGGGCGTTTCCGATACTATTTTGCTGAAACCCGGACCGCTGACCGAGCGGGAATGGGAAATCATGCACCGCCACCCGCTCTATGCCTACGAGTTGTTAGCCGCGATTGCCTATCTTAAGCCGGCTTTAAATATCCCTTACTGCCACCACGAAAAATTTGATGGCAGCGGTTACCCCCGGGGCTTGAAAGGGGAAGAGATTCCGCTTGAAGCGCGGATCTTTGCTATAATCGATGTGTACGATGCCCTGGCCAGCGATCGCCCCTACCGTAAGGCCTGGAGCAGGGAAGAAGCGCTGGAGCATATCAGGAAAGAAAGCGGCACTCACTTCGACCCGCAGGTGGTCGAATTGTTTATGGATTTGATTAAAGATTAAAATAGCAGCCTGTTTTTAACTGCCGGCTGCCCCATTCAGTTTTTGCCGCTTAAAGATAAGAAGCCTGATCATGAATGATCTGCTGACCATATCCCGAATCACCCGGGTTAATCTTAATTATGAGCAAGTCGATCTCAGCAAGATGGCTGCCGATATAGCAGATGAGCTGCAGAAGGCAGAACCGGAGTGCCTGGTTGAAGTGGAAATTGCCGCAGGGACAGCCCGGGGCGGCAAGAACTCGCTTCACCTGGCCCTGGAAAACCTGCTCAGTAATGCCTGGAAGTTCAGCGCCGGGAATAATCAGGCGAGAATTGAAGTGAGCAGCACCAATAAAGGGAAAAATAACACTTTCAATATTGCCGACAACGGCGCCGGTTTCAACATGGCCTACTCCAACAAACTTTACGCTCCCTTTCAGCGCCTGCATGGAACCGGTGAATTTCCCGGAACCGGTATCGGCTTAAGCATCGTTTCACGGATTATCAACCGTCACGGCGATGAAATCTGGGCCGAAGGCAAAGTGGGCAAAGGCGCCACCTTTTATTTTGCTTTAGTGAAGGGAAATGATGGAATATAAACATATTTTACTCGTTGAAGATAATCCGGATGGTGAAATACTTATCCGGTTAGGTTTTAAATAGCACTTATCGGTTATGCTGATAGATTTTTTTATGTTCATATTCTTTTATATGCTTATAAAGCGGCGGCCGGGCGCGATCTGGTGCAGTACTTCTGCGCCTCGGCCATGCATTACTGATCACGATCATCACTATCCATTACTGACAGGAATGTTTCTACTAGTTCCGGGTCGAACTGGGTGCCGGCGCACTTTTTGAATTCGGCAGCTATTTCACTTCTGCTCATCGCCTTTTTGTAAGGCCGTCCGCTGCTCATCACCTCAAAGGCATCAGCAATGGCGGTAATGCGGGAAAGCAGTGGTATATCTTTCTCCTTTAGCCTCCGCGGGTAGCCTGCACCGTCCCACCGTTCATGATGTGCTAATATATCTTCGGCCACGTGGGCAAACTCTTCCGCGCCCCTGGCGATTCTGTAACCAAACTCCGGATGCTTTTTGATCGTTTCCCACTCGTCATCTGTCAACGGACTTTTCTTGGTCAGGATAGCTTCAGAAATGTTGATCTTCCCGACATCGTGCAGGGAGATCAGTAAATCGAGGCGGTGCAGTTCGCTGTCAGGCAGGTTCAGTTTAGCGCCAATTTTTTGCGCTATTGTTTGCATTCCCCGGATGTGCTCTTCTGTCTCATAACTTTTTTCAGCCAGGGTATTAAGTAATGATGTAAGTACCGCATTTTTTGTGCTGCGGCTTTCGGTCAGCTTCTGCCTGTACATCTCGTTTTCGGCTCCTTGCAGCGTTTCTTTAAGGCTTGTAGTTTCTGAAATCTTGGTGGCAACTCCCAGGGCTATTGATATAGGTACTTCTTCCACAAAAGCGCCCCTGCAACCCTCTGCTATTCTTTTGCATATTAATTGTGCATCTCGTGCTTCTGTTTGGGGCAACATGATCACAAATTCATCACCGCCCCAGCGGGCAATGATATCTTCTTCCCGGCAGGAGTTTCTTACATTATTGGCGGCTTCTATGAGCATTTCATCACCTGTGTCATGGCCGTAGGTATCGTTTACCAGTTTTAGGCCGTTTAAATCAGCCATAATAACCGTCAGGGGCAGCTGTCTCGCTGTGTCGAGTCTGGACATTTCTTCTTCTAAAAAGTAGCGATTATAAAGGCCGGTCAACTGGTCGTGAAAGCTAATATAGCGGATATTTTTTCGATTTTCTGTCTTGCCAGAACGTTGGATGTAATTTCGGCTAAGACTTTCAACAGGTTTATTTCCCGCTCTGTAAAGACCGTTTTTTTCTTTACCGCATCAAAACCTACAAAACCGGAGTATACATTTTCACAAAAAAGGGGCAGCAATATTAAGGACTGTATGCCCTGGGCCTCAAAAACAGGACGCATAACATGGTTTGCAGGCATCTTGGCAACATCAGGAATATGAACAACTTCTCCTTTTTGATGGGTCTCTAAAATGTCAGGAAAATAATCAAAAGGAGTTGCCTGCAGGTTATCGATTTCGGGAGGAATTCCCTCCGCGCACCACTCATGAGTGTTGAAAGTAACCCGGCACTTGTAGTCGTGGTTAAAAACGTAGACGCGGTCTACCTTCGTAAATTCCCCAACGGCCTTCAGCATTTCGTTAATAGTCTGATCAACTTTATCCAGGGGAACGTTAATACATTCAGTGGCCAGGTTCATCAACAGCTGCTGTAACTTTTCATATTCACGCAGTTTTCTTCCGCCTGCTTGCGGTCTGTGATATCTTCTAAAGCGCAGTCAAAATATTTAATGGTTTTGTTTTTATCATAGACAACATATGCTGTGACAGAGCACCATATCGGTGTTCCATCGTTTTTTTTAAGCTTCAGTTCAACACCGGTGACTTTGTTTTTTTCCAACACTTTAGCGGCAAAAACTTTTCGCTCGTTGGGTTCGACATAGAGATCGGAAACTTTCAGATCCAGTAATTCCTTTTCATTGTCAATCCCGAAAATGTCAAGAAAAACCGGGTTTGCCATTAGAAATCTGCCTTCTGGTCCAGGTGTGTTACGATAAATACCGATCGGAATATTGTTGACAAATGAACGGTAACGCGCTTCGCTATCCTGTAACGCTTCCCGCAACCGGTATTCCTCGGTTATATCCCGGAACACCAAAACTACACCGCTTATCTTGCCATTGGCATCGCGGATGGGCGCGACGGAGTCAGCAATATGGTGTTCGGTGCCGCTTTTAGAAATGAGCAGGGTGTAATTGGCCAGGCCGATAATTTCACCTTTTTTTAGAACTTGTTCTACCGGGTTTTTGACCGATTCCCGTGTGCGGGTATAAATGATCTTGAATATATCGGTCAATGGTCTGCACTGAGCTTCACCCTCGGTCCAGCCGGTTAATTTCTCAGCCACCGGGTTCATGCCAGTTATGGAACCGTCTTTATCTGTAGTGATCACTGCATCGCCGATGGAATTTAGCGTGGTGCGCAGGTTCTCTTCACTTTCCCGCAGGGCATCATCAGCTTGCTTTCTTTCAGTAATTTTCCGTTACTGCCACATATGCCCGATAAAGCTTTGGTCTTCGGCAAATAGGGGAATGTAATCCCGTTCATAGACGCGTCCATCGGCAAAATTAATTTCTTCCCCGAAAATGGTCTGACGGTTTTCAATTATTTCCTCGATACGCCGGGGGAACTGATCAGGAGCGGCAAGCAGGTGTTTGACCTCTTCAGCGACATTGGAACAATTACTTCCTACTATAGCCTCCGGAGGCGCCGGGATAGCAAAGATTTCGCAAAAAGACCGGTTGGTCAGTATAATATTACGCTGATCGTCTTCAACTACTATTCCACCCGGCATGCTTCCTACCAGGAACTGAAAACGCAACATGTTTTTATGCAGCAAATCTTCTTTTTTTATTTTTGCGGTAACATCACGGATAACCAAAGAAAAATTACCCGGATCACCACTGTAATCAGTTATTTCATACCAGCGATCCAGGGGTTCTAAGTATTGTTCGTAGGAAACGCTATCCCCGTCGCTATTTGTCTTGTCATAGACGCTGGTCCAATCGAAGCCGTCCTTTTTAAAGCAGGGCAGAATAGCGCTGGCTTTTTCCCCCAGGATTTTATCCTTCGAAAACCCGCTCATTTCCTCAAACGCGGCATTAACTTCGAGGAAAATGTAATCGAGCGGATTACCATCATCACCGGTGACAATTCGGTGGCGGGCAAAAGCCTGCGGCAGGTACTCGATATGCATGCGTTCTTTATCCTGACCGGACATTATTAAAAACCACCTTTTAAAAATATCGCTCGCAAACTCTAACCCAGCGCTCTATGTATATATGCCCTAATCTTATGTTAAATCCCTAAACCTTGGCCTCCGCCTCATACTCCTTGATATAATGGCAAAACATTGGGCGACTAACTCCAATCAACCTTGCAAAATCAGTAACAGTAGTATCCCCATCTTTCCATATCGGGGAATACTTCTTGAAGTTGGCTGGCATCTGCCGCGACGGGCGGCCAATAGGACGGCCTGACCTGTTGCCGTATATCTTCGCCTTGGCCATACCTTCCCTCGACCGCTCCACGGTAAGCTCGCGCTCCATCTCGACCTCGGCACCTAATATGGTCAGCATAAACTTAAACATATTATTATCGTTCCCGGTATTAAAACCTTCTTTGATCAAGTGAACTGTAACTTCTTTCTCCCTAAACTCCTGGATCACCTGCCTTAAGTCGTTAACGTTGCGGTCCAGGCGGGAAATGCTAAGCAGCTGTTTTTGTAATGACCAAGTGTGAAAAGCAGAAGAAGATGTCCGCTCCCAGAGAGACGCTTCACCCTCCCTCTATACCCGGACTACCACTATGTGCTCGGCTTCCAATACCGATGGTTTGCTGTCCGTGGTATTAGCAAATCCCGACGCTTGCTGCAAGCTGATGACGGTACGGTTATGCACCTATCCCGGGACCGGAAGTATTCTACCACCGCTAAAGCTCAAGACCTCTAGTTAGAGCAGTTCGGTTGCCAGTTCCCGGCAACCAAAGACCTCTGCAGCAAAGTGCTGCTGATTAAAAGTTTACCCAACCGGTGAACTTCCCGATACCAATGAAATTTAAGTATCTTAAGTAAAAAAACGATGTTTGAAGTACATTAAAGGTAAAGGTAAAAAGTTGTTCCCCGGCCAGGTTTGCTGCCGACTAAAATCATGCCCCCGGCAGCGCGGGTCAGCTCTTTTACCAGGGCCAGACCAATTCCTGAGCCGGACCGGCTCTTTTCTTTTTCGCGGGAGGGATCGGCCCGGAAAAAGCGCTCGAAAATATAGGGCAGGTTTTCTTCACTGATCCCGATACCGCTATCACTGACTTTAATTAAAACCATATCTTCAAGCTTTGCCTGCAATTCTTCCTGCACCGGCATTTCAAAACCCAGGGGCGCTAGCGCTGTATGATCTATAACCGGGTTATTCTGCAAAGTTACTTCTACTGTTCCACCTGGTTCGCTATAACGATAAGCATTATCAAGCAGGTTACTGATTATTTTCCCCAGAACAGCAGGGTCCTGACAGTTTGTTCTAGCCTCATCCGGCAAATGCAGTTTTAAGGTAAGCTCTTTTCCCTGGAAAAGCGGCTGGAAAGAAGACACTTTATTCTGCAGGAACTGCCCTATATTAATCTTTTCACGTTTCATCTGACCTTGATTGATGTTTTCAGCCCTGGCCAGCTCATCAATATCGGAAGCAACCCGGTTTAAGTGCATGATCTCTTCTAGCAGGATCTCCATGGTTTTTGGATCGGCAGGCATTACCCCGTCTTTTACAGCTTCAATGTAGCCCCGCAGGGTGGTAAGCGGCGTACGTAGTTCGTGGGCGATATCGGCCACGGAACGCTTACGCAGCCTTTCAAGTTCCCGCAGGTGGGCAGCCAGCCGGTTGAAACTGCCGGCTAAATCATTAATTTCTTTGCCTTCGTAAGCGGGTAGCTCAAGGCTGTAGTCGCCGCGGGTAATACGAGAAGAGCCGATAGCTATATCTTCCAAAGGTTTAGATAACCGGCGGGAAAAGATTATGCCGAGGGCCATGGCAGCGCTGATTGCAATCAAGCCTGTCCAGAGCAGGGAGCGGGAAATGGCACGGCGAAAATAGAGATCCTGTTCCAGCATGGCGCTGGTTTCTGCCGTCATCGGGTGAGCGATAAGCAATTCCCCGACAATGGTATCATTATATCCCATAACATACTGGTAAGTATTAACATCTGTTAAGTCCGGCTGCTGTTCTTGAACCATCATCATATGGCGGCGTCGCTCCTGGCCGGTATCGCCAATTAGAAGACCATCTGCATCATAGAGCAGCAGGCGGGTGTTAGTGCTTAAGGCAGTATGGATGAGAGGCATCTGAATGCCGTCCCAGCTGCCGTTAGCCCCGTAATATTCCCGCAGTGAATTTACTATCTGCTTGTTTAAAGTTTCTTCGCGTTCCCTGATATAATTCTGGAGGTGCCGATCAAGAGAATAGTTAAATATACCCTGAAACAATAACATGATTACCGCTGATAGGAGTAAAAAATATAGGACAAGACGCACCCAAAGAGGCAGGGTTTTAAAATGCTCAAGTTTCTTCATATTTATAACCCACCCCGTAAATAGTTTTTATCAGGTTCAAGGCACCTTTGTTTTGCATTTTCTGCCTTAAGTTTTTGATGTGGGCATCAATGGTCCGATCTTCAGAGAAGCTGTCGTAACCGAAAAGTGTTTCAGCCAGCTGGGCGCGGGTAAAAACGCGCCCGGGATGACGGGCCAGGTGCAGCAGCAGGTTGAATTCAGTCGGAGTTAAATCGATATGATTCTGCTTCCAGGTTACACTATGGGCCAGGGTGTCAATTTCGAGTTCTCCTCCTGCCAGGCTGAGCATATCGGTAAGCGTTCCCTGGCCGGGCTCACTGCGGCGGAGAATTGTCCTTACCCTGGCAACAACTTCCTGCGGGCTGAAGGGTTTTACGACATAATCATCGGCGCCAATAGAAAGGCCATAGACTTTTTCTTCAAGAGCAGTTTTTGCAGTAAGCATGATTACCGGTACCCTGGACTCTTCACGGCGCAGCCGGCGCAAAACTTCTTCACCACTCAGACCGGGCAGCATCAAGTCAAGGATAACGAGATCAGGTTCTTCGGTGCGGGCAAGGCGCAAAGCTTCCTGCCCGTCGTGGGCAGTAAGGACATTATAGTTTTCCCGATCCAGGTAAGCCTTTAAAACATCAGTTATTTTACGCTCATCATCTACTACCAGGATCTTCTCACCGGCCATATTTATCAACTCCCGCTGCAACCTGCTGTTATTGTAAACAATTAAGGACTAAAAAGAAAGGCCGCCCTAAGCGGCCTATCAAGATTCATTCTGCTTTTTAATCCCTTCCAGGAGAACTAGTTAACATGTTCTTTTACTGCAGAATAATTAACCCGGAAACTGCTTCAGGTTTATTATCTCCAGCAGTGGCCGTAGCCACTTCCCCTGTCTTCGCTCCAGCCTCTGCCTCGCATGTCAAAGGAGCGGCCGTAATCTTCTTCAGACCTTTCCAGAAAACGTTCTTCCATATGCTCTAACATTCTGTTTCCTTCCGCTTCTGTCAGGTCCCCCAGCACTATCTGCCTTTCAACAACCTGGCGGCGCAATTCATAGATTTGTTCATAAAGCGCTTCCAGGGTTGCATCGGTTTCCTGGGCAAAGGCTGCTGTGGCAAACAGCATCGTTACTGCAAAAACCGCAACGAGTAAACCAATCAATAATTTCCTTGACATTCTTCATTACCCCTTTCTTATTAACTCTATATATATAGTAAGGGATAAATATGAATTTCCTGTGAAGAAAAGTTGCAGATTTAGTGAATGGCTAATCTGATCCTGTCCCAATTGAAGAATCCTTAAAGTTTATAAGCGTAGCTTAACCTATTCCTCTCTATATATTTAAGTCTCATCCTTTAGGGCATTTCCAGATTACAGAAGAAACGCGCTATAAAAAACAGCCTGGCTGAGCTCCTCTCGGCATAGCTTTACTATTTCGCCAGGCTGCCAATATTGATACTGTGTTCTTTGATCGGTTTACCAACTACCATCCAGTTAGAAGTTTTATCGGTGACTAGATCTAATAACAGTTTATGCATACCCGGTATGCTAAGATAATGCTTCTTCTAACATTTTTTGTATTTTCGGCATTACTACGCTCATCAACAATCCCATCGTTGTCTTCGAGAGGTCTACCGTCATACCCAGCTGGTAGTCGTTAAATAGCAAAACAATAACCATGGAGTTGTTATCAAGGTGGACTGTATAATACTCACCCAACCCGGGATATTCTGATCCTGACAGGGTTTTCCCCAGCACACGAGTTACTTCGTTGAAGAGCGCGGTTGCCTTGGGCATTTGATTATGTCCGGCCAACCCCTGGGCATCCTTGATATGCCATATATCAGCAGACAGCAATGCTTCGCCCAAGTCTGACTTGAGCTCTTCAATTACCTTGTTTAAACCTTCCATCATTTTGCTCATTTTTTGTCATCCTTTCTTTTCTTTGTTATTCTGTAAACGTGGCACTACCCTGACAGTATTATCGGAATTTCCCTGTAAACAAGACATGGTTTACAGCTTTAAGTCACCCAAATGCAAATGGCCTTCTTATCATCATGCAAATCCTTTAATCATCTTTACCTGCCACTTAAAGTATTATTATTTCATTCTACAAAAACCTCCACAAAATTTTGTCAAACCTATTCTTAAGATATCCGCCACAAAATTCAATTTTAACCGGCAACTTGTACACAGCCTGCTTTTATGCACAGTAATCTAACAATTCACCTTAGGCAGTGCATTTTCCTGCTCACTAATTTATAAATTTTTATAAAATTAACAAGAATAGGGCATAAATTAGTTTTTCACGCATGATCTGCCGTAAAAAATGGCCTGTTAGTTTTATAATTAGGTTGTTGCAAGCGGTTTCCCTATTCCGGCCACAAACTTCTGACAGTAAATACCTAAATTTTTAGAGATATAAGTTACGCCGGCTAAAAGAAATAAGGCCTGCACTGTAAAGAACAAGGGCAATGATAACAAATGTGAGATAAAGGATTGCAGTATTCTGCTCTTCGGTGGCAATTTCATAAGAATCAAAAATTGAATAGAGCGTTAAATACTCAAGCCAGGGGTAATTATCACTTACATTACTAAACATATTAATTACAAAGAAGAGGATTGGAATACCACCACCAAAGGCCTCCATAATGCCCTGCGGAAGCATTTCATACATCTGGTTCATGACATCAATACTTACTGGATCATACATTTTGGCACTAGTTTACAAGCAGCTTAACTTTGAAATTTTAAGAGAAGTAGTATACTGCGCAATGAGGTTTAATGCAATATTTTCCTGGTCCTGTTGATGGCCAACTTTTACACCAACGGTTTTATTGGCACTAGCGGTAGCATGGTTATCGAAGAAATGGTATTAGAGCCGTCTTTTCCTCCATGGAAATATACCGCGGTATAGTTCCGTTTATAATTATGCAGCTTATAGCTTTATAATTATTGCCACTTTTTACAAATATAATTCTTTATTTACTACGGCTATTTGGACTTAATTAATCAAAACTTTTTATAGACAGGATGTGTTTAAACTACCTTTTAAAAAGTATAATAAAGAAACAATGTTGTATTTATTAAGGAGGACCTGACATGATTAAATATCGTGTTATCG
>SLHT01000152.1 GCA_007136055.1 Syntrophomonadaceae bacterium | reverse complement strand
GTACGATGCGGCAGGCAACGACATAAGGCTCTATGTGGACGGTGTCAGGCAGGAAACGGAAGGCAAGGTGGAATGGAAGAACGATGAGTTCAGCTCGCAATCGGGTCAGCCCGGCGCGATCGGCATGGCCGCCAGGGGGGCCCATCTTTTCCTGGGCGCCATACGGGACGTTCGTATCTATACGCGCGCGTTGTCGGAGGCGGACGTGCAAGCGATCTTCAAGGCGGATCCGGGCGCTGAATTGCCGCCCAACCTGACGGGACAGTGGGTGTTCAGGGATTGAATAGTCAACACTGGTGTCCCATTCAGACGATGGGATTTCGAATGCTGTTCGGACACGGGACGTCGGAACAGCTTGTAACGTTGCGTGCTGGCAGGCCAGTTGTATGGCTTTATGGGATGGTACGGGCCGTGTTTTAAATTGTTCCGTCGCAAGATGCGGCGCGTTTGCGTCGCCTCATTTGAAATTAGAGATTTAGGATGCGGGCATAGCCCGCCTTAAGTTTCGGGAGGGAATTCATTGCTATGCAACTGGACATATTGAAAAAAAGAATTTGCGAATCTATCGATACCCATCGCGATGAAATAGTCGAGCTGGGCGAAGACATTAGAATGCATCCCGAACTGGGATTTAAAGAATTCAGGACGGCCGATTTGGTTTCAAGGCATTTTCAGTCCTTGGGCATTCCTCATCGGACAGGTTTGGCTATTACCGGGGTAAAGGGCATTCTTAAGGGGAAACAGGCCTGTGTGAATGTTGCTTATATGGGCGAGCTTGATTCTGTCATTGTTTCGAATCATCCGGCCGCCGATCCGCAGACAGGCGCAGCGCATGCTTGCGGTCATCATGCGCAGATAGCCAACCTTATTGCTTTGGCCTACGGCCTGGTTGAAAGCGGCGCCATGGAGGAGCTTGACGGCGATATTTCTTTAATGGCTGTTCCCGCCGAGGAATATGTCGAGCTGAATTGGCGTCGCGAGCAGAGGCGCGCAGGCCGAATCGAATTTTTGGGCGGCAAAGCGGAGCTGGTGCGGCAGGGCGCTTTCGACGATGTCCACATGGCGATGATGACGCATCAGAATTGCCGTAAAGGACCCGCCATGATCGGAGTGGCGGGTCCCAATAACGGCGCCATGGCTAAATTGATCCATTACAGGGGACGTGCCGCGCATGCCGGCGGATCGCCCCACCAAGGCATCAATGCATTGAAAGCTGCTATGCTGGGACTGCAGGCCATCGATGCCAACCGGGAAACATTTCAAGACTCGGACCATATCAGGGTTCATCCGATCGTGACCAAAGGCGGAGAGTTGGTCAATATCGTGCCCTCCGATGTCTGTCTGGAGACCTTTGTGCGGGGGGCGAGTTTGCAGGCGATTCGCGACGTCGCCCGCAAAGTCGATCGTTCATTGAAATCGGGCGCTATGGCCATGGGCGCCTCTGTCGAGATTGTTACCTTGCCGAGCTATTTGCCTCGCTTGTTGCATGCGGATCTTGCCGAGGTATATCTTGAAAATGCAAAAGCCCTGGTTGGCGCGCAAAACATTCTGCCGTCCAAATTTGGGGCGGCATCGAGCGACATGGGCGACATTACACATTTGATGCCTGCCATACAAGCCTCGGTCAACGGTTGTATGGGCCAATCGCACGGTGATGATTATACGGTTCAGAATCCCGATACAGCCTATATACTGCCGGCTAAAGCCGCTGCCATGACCCTGGTCGATCTTTTGAGCGGCGGAGCCGAATCGGCAAAAAAAATAATAGCCGGTTCGAAATCCAATATGACAAAAGAAAGCTATCTCACATTACTTCGCGAATGTGCAGGCGAGGAGTTGTGGAACGGAGAATTGAATAATGATGGAGGAACGTCATGTTGCGCATAGGCTGTGCACAGTCCGACATTACACCGCCGCTGCCGGTCCTGATGGGCGGGTCGTTTCAGAAGTTCGAATGCCGGGAGATTCACGATCCTGTGATGGCCGGTTGCGTCGTGGCCGATGACGGGAAAACCCGGGTGGCCGTGGTCAGTTGCGACCTGGGCAGCGTATGCCGGGATATGTTGCGATCCGTTCGCGAGCAGGTCAACCGCGCCACCGGCACACCCGGCGAAAACATCTTTGTCACCGCCACCCACAATCATTCCGGTCCCACGGTTCAAGCGCGGCGCGACAATCCTTTCGGGGATGACGAAGGGGTTGTCGCGATTGAGCATGCACGGCAAAAGATCGCCGACACAATCGCCGCCTGCGTGATTAAGGCGCACGAGCGACTCGCGCCCGCTCGCATGGGGTATGGGCGGGGCCGTTTCGAGAGCGGCGCATTCAACCGACGCTTCATCATGAGCAACGGGCGCAGCCGAATGCACGGCGGCGGCAAGAATCTCGAACGGATCAAGGCCGAGGGGCCAACCGACCCGGAAGTCCAGGCCGTCTGGTTCGAAGATGCCGACGGCCGCCATCTGGCGGTGATGGTCGGTTATGCCGCGCACCCAACGAATTTATACGGGAACGCCATGGTGTCGGCCGATTTCCCCGGCGTGATGCGCGACGTGCTGCAAGGCGTACTCGGCAAGGATGTGCCGGTGTTGTACCTTCAAGGCGCCTGTGGAAACATCATGTGCCAAAACGCGGCCGACCCGCATTCGCCGCGCGGCATGGCGAATGCGCAACGCACCGGTCGCGCGCTGGCTGGCGAGACCCTGCGTATCATGGGCGACGCTACGGGGTGCGAGGCGGATGTGGCCGTATCGGCCTGCCGCCGGAGTCTGGAGATACCCTACCGTGATCCGCCCATTCCTTTCGAGGAGGCGCGCGAGAAATGGGCGTACTACAAGGATCATTGGGAGGAATTTCTTCGGCTGGACATCGAGGAGCGGGGGCTTTTCCACAGTACGCTTCGTTTGGAAGGATACACGCGTGAGGCGGCGGCCGAGGAAGCCGAAATTTCCGCGCTTGCTCTGGGCGATGTGATTCTGGTTGGCAATCCGGCGGAACTGTTTATCGAGTTCCAGCTCGATATCAAGGAACGTTTCAAGGGCCGCAAGGTGATCGTGACGGAGTTGACCAACGGCCGCATCGGTTATGTGCCGACCCGTTTGGCCTGTGCCCTGGGCGGCTACGAGACGATCATTACCCGCTTCAATCCCGGCACGGGCGAGTTGATCCGCGATACGAGTATTGAACTGGTTAAACAACTTATCAAACAAATGGAGGTAGACAATGCGTGACATATGCATAAGCCAGCGATCGGCAGATCGCTTCGTCGTAAGATGCGCCGCCTTGGCGGCGCATCTTAATTCGCGTGTATTCGCGTTCATTCGCGGTTCAAGTTTTAGGCGGCAGGCGACTATCGCCTTTGGGATTGTCGCCATGAACAGTCTGCTTCTGTTGCCGACGTTCGGGGCCGAGCCCGCTTTGCGGATTGGCTGGGCGTCCGCCGACCTGACGCCCGACCGGCCCGTTCTAATCGGCGGCCAGTTCCATGCGCGGGTCAGCGAGGGGGTCATGGACCCCGTAACGGCAACGGTGTTGGCGTTGGAGTCGGTGCGCGGCGAGAAGCCGACTCGGCTGATCATGGTCAGTTGCGACCTGATCAATATCAACGACGCCGTGCGCGACGGGGTGCGCGAACGGCTGCGGGAAACGCTTCCCGATGTGGCCCCCTTGTCCATCATCCTGTTTGGAACGCATACGCATTCGGCGCCCTATACAGCCGTACGGCCCCGTTTTCGTCCGGACCCGCAGACGAACGACCGGCCGTACGGGGTCGACTTGGATGTCATGCCCCCGTCCGAGTATGTCGCGTTCGCCACCGAACGCATTGC
>SLHT01000218.1 GCA_007136055.1 Syntrophomonadaceae bacterium | reverse complement strand
GAATTCGCCCGCGCCTTTGGCGACGCCGACCTGCTTTTCCTGCACAGCGTTTACCCTGCCGGCGAAGCACTTATCCCAGGGGCTACCTCTGAGGTCTTAGTTGAAAAGATCCGCCGCCAGGGCAAAGTAGTCGTCCACTACAGCAGCGACATTACCACCCTGGAGGAAAAAGCAGCTGCCTCAGCCCGTCCCGGCGATATTATTATCACCATGGGCGCCGGTGATATAACAAATTCTGCCCCCCGTATTTTAGAACGCCTCCGCCAGTAATATGCTCCAATCCTGCAGCTTGAACACAGCGCTGTAAATTGTCCCCTTGTGGTATAATGTTTACAGCACAATAAACCAAAATAAATGACTAGATTTAAGCTCAAAGTTGTACTTTAATGCCTTCTGCACATCATTTTCGCAACGGTCACCTAACAATGGAGAGTAAGGTATATGGTAACCAAAACAAAAGAGCATATCCTCAGTAAGTTGGAACCGGAACTGTCTTCCAGACCGGAAATTCTCTTTGCTTACCTGTTTGGCTCGGTAGCCGGGGGAACAGCAAACCGGTTAAGTGACATTGACCTGGCTGTTTATCTTGATCCAGGCTACCGGCATCAGGACCGGGGTTATGGTTATCAAAGTGAATTAATAACAGAGCTTAGCGCCCTGCTATCAACTCCGGTAGATGCAGTGATCTTAAATACGGCCTCAACAGTTCTCAAATACCAGGTCATAAAAAATGGTATCCTCATCTTCAGCCGTTCCAACGAAGTCAGAAGAGGCTTTCACGAGAAAACGGTAAGAGACTATCTTGACCTTAAACCGCTCCTTAAGGTGCAACAGCAGTGCCTGCGCAAGAGATTTTCAAATCTCTCAGCTGGAGGTGGGCAGACTGCTTGATCAGGAATTAGTTCATTTGAAAATGCAGGAACTTGAAAAATACCTGAACCAGCTTAAAAAATACCGGGGCATTACGGCAGAAGAACTGGAAGAGAATTTGGAAAAGCTGTGGGCTGTCCAGCACGGTTTGCAATTGTCTATCCAGGTGGTTTTAGATACCGGTAACCATATTCTGGCCGAAGCAGGTGTTTCTATTTAAGAATACTCAGATATATTTCCGGAATTAGCCCGGCTTGAGATCATCCCCGCAGATTATGCCGAAAATGTTAAAGGAATGGCCGGCTTGAGGAGTCTTCTTGTGCATCAGTATTCGGAACTGGATCTGCATAAAATCGCAGAAGTAATCAATACTAACCTGGACGACTTTAGCCTTTTCGGTAGCTATATTCTAGCCTATCTGGAACAGGAAGATAATAAATAGTGGTTTATCAGAAAGTATAAATTTTGCCAAGCGCTTAGGAGCATGCCTTTTGCACTATATTGATCTTCACAACCACATCCTGCCCGCAATAGATGACGGCCCGCGCACCATGGAACAGTCAGTTGATTTGGCCCGCGCCCTTGTTTCAGTCGGTTTTAATACCGTGGTTGCCACACCGCACACCTGTGAAGGAAAACCGGCCCCGGCTGTCATTTTAAAGCGCTTAAACAGGCTGCAGGCTGAACTTGACCACCGCAGTATTGCCTTAAAAGTGCTCCCCGGTGCCGAGCAGCACATTGAACCTTACACCCTGGAGCTGCTGCGCGAAGGCAAAATTCTCACCCTTAACAACACCCGCTACCTGTTACTGGAGCTACCCATGTTTCAACCGCTGCCCGCCTACACGGAAAAGCTTATTTACAGCCTAACAGCTGAAGGTTATTGCCCGGTTATACCTCACCCCGAGCGAACCCTTGATCTGCAAAGTGATTACAGACTGATTTACCGCCTTCACAAGGCAGGTGCCATCTACCAGGTCACCTGGGGCGCCCTTACCGGCCTGCTCGGTCCCGCCGTCCGGAAGACTGCTTACACCATGCTTGAGGCCAACCTGTGTCATCTTTTTTCTACGGATGCGCACGATGCCGATTCACCTTTACTGGGCATTAATAAAGCAGCAGCTGTACTAGAAGATTACCTCGGGCCGGGTTCAGCCCAAACTCTGCTTATTAAAAGGCCGCGGGCCCTGCTTGCCGACCAGGAGCTCGATTTGCCTGTTGCCGCAAAACCAAAAAAAAGCGCCAAAAAAAAATATCCATTACTTAAAATGCGGCGCTCCATTACTGGGCATTGACTCTGCTTGTAATCTGTGTAAAATAAAGGTGAAAGTTTTCATGTGGTGCAGGGAAAATCCCGGCGCTGCCGTAAACAGGGGCAACATTTTAGAAAGTGTGTTCCGCCTGGACGTCAAAACCGCCACCCTGACACCGTGTTTTTATGCGGGCCCAATTAGCTTATATAAATAGCAGATAATCCAAATTGGCCCGATAATTAAGAAATTTGGCTCTACAATATTCTATTCAGGTGGTGTTTAGTTATGGGTCATCCCGACCGCAGGCCGAAACGCGAGCGCAAAAAAAAACGACAAAAAATGCTTTCCCGCCGCAACCTCTACGAGCAAACCTTAGATTTAACCCCCTATAACGCCGTCGGCCCGATGGTTAAAGGCGAAGAGTTTACCATCAAATACAAGTAAAAATTTTAATAACAAGAATCATTCTTAAGATCATATTTATTTATTTATCTGTTTAATCTATCTATATTAGTAATTATTTCAAGCAAAGTAATTACAAATGCCTCCAAATGCTTATAATAAAGAAAAAAGAAGAGGAGGCAGTTCAATAAACACCACTATCTATCAATACAAAGACGATGTTACCATGGAGCCGGTTTATGGAAGCGTAGGCGGAAATGCCACGCGCATCTATACCCGGCAGGGAGAAACTCATCTTGACAACCGCAGAATCCTGGCAGTACTAAAGTGCATGGTTGGCTTCTTCGATGCCAGCACCTCCGAAAGCGAGTGGATGCTCTCAGTCAGCGTCTCCAGCTTGCCCTCAAGACGAACCAGCAAATAAATACTTACCGCCACCGGGAAACCAAAATTACCAATCAAGACGACCATCTCTTCCATCAACAAAAACTACCTCCTAACTTAACAGAACACACTTTACCGCACCATGGCCCAGTTATTAAAACCAGTTTTTGGGGACACGTACTCGTTACGTGTCCCCAAAAAAACGGATCTTACGCTTCCTCCAGCTCGACTTCATCTAACCTGCGCACGGAATCAATAGTGTGCACCTGCAGCGAGCCGATTTCCTGGGCCAATTCGAAAAGCTCTTCGTTATCGGCCCCGGGTTTGACGTTGGAGAAAGAGCGGGTGCGGAACACAGGGTTAAGGTTCTCATCTAACCCGGTGTTTAACCGCAGCTGCAAACGAGATGTCGCCGGAATAACGTCAACTGGCATCTTGTCACCTCCTCTCAAAAATTAAAAACATTGTAAGCGGGATCTGCCCGCTACTGCAAAGCGTGAGCTGCGCCTAAAAAAGCACAAGTTAGCACAACTCATCGTTCAACTTGCAGCAACTCACACCCGAATTAACAAACTTGCGCCAACTTTAGGTAGTGAGTTGGCGCAAGTCATAATAATTTAAATTGTAATATACCCTTACCTGCTGGTCCTGTTTAGTGATATGCGGCATTTTACAAATCCAACCCTTGACAGTTATAATATGATCATTAGCATTGGGGGGAACTCAATAATGAGCTATACGCGTTTAAATACATCACGTATAAGGGAGAAAGTAGCTGATATTAAAGAAAATTTGCAGGTACTAAAAGATTATTCGAGTCAGGATAGAAGTGAATTTCTCAATAATAAAGAAGCCGTAAGATCTGCAAGATATGCTTTTATTGTTATGATTGAAGCTACATGTAATATTGCAAATCATTTGTGTGCCAGATTACTTGGCAATTCGCCGGACAGTTATGCTGAATGCTTTATAT
>SLHT01000276.1 GCA_007136055.1 Syntrophomonadaceae bacterium | reverse complement strand
CTTTACAAATCATAGCGGCAAAGTGACATTTCAAGCTCTGACCTCTTACGCCCCCGTCCCCACCCCCGCCAGTGATATTCCGGTTGCTATGGTTAGGGTGTTTAAAAATTAGTTTGCTCTGCTTTTTAAGCTTGTAGGGGGCGCGCGATTTATGCCTGGGCCCTGATGGCCAACTGAAAATAATGTAAATAGGGTCAGGTCTTGCAATACTACATTTCCTGCTCTGCCTTACGCACCGTTCTGCTAACCGTGGCGTAATGAACACCCAGTAAATCAGCAATCTCTTTCAAGGTATAGCCATAATTAGCATAGGCCGCATGGATCTTCTTATTTATATTCCTCTTGGTTAATTTGTTAACATCTGAAAAAATCTCGGCAAGTAGCGAACGGTCAACTTACGAGGAGTAAGTTAATACACCTCTCTAGGATATTTAATACGTAGTGGTCTGGCCATGAAAATAGGCTATCCTGAAAATTGTTGGATTGCAAGACCTGACCCCATTTACATTGGATTGCAAGACCTGGTTTCATTTACATTTATATTTATTTATGCTCTCTTCGTTCATCCGTGCAGGATTTCGTAGTATTGAAGTTTAATGGTAATTAAACAGAAAAACGGATCAGACCGGGAGTACTGGAATGGGAATAAAATATTCTAATATAATTTTTGATCTGGACGGTACCTTGACGGATTCGGCGAAAGGCATTACCCGGTCGGTTCAATATGCCTTAAATAAATATGGCATCACAGCTTCAGAGGAAGAGATTAAACCCTTTATCGGGCCGCCGCTGCACTATTCATTTATTAAAGAATATGGCTTCAGTGAAAAAGAAGCTTTCCAGGCTGTTGAATACTACCGGGATTACTACCGGGAAACTGGCATTTATGAAAACCAGCTTTACCCTTCAGTCGAAAAAATGCTTGAGGCTTTTAACAACAATGGAATAAAGCTGTTTATAGCTACCTCTAAACCAACTGTTTTCGCAGAAATGATTCTAAAGCACTTTGCCATTGATAACTACTTTAACATTATCGCCGGCAGCAATTTAGATGGAACCCGGGTAGAGAAAAAAGAAGTAATCGGTTACGTTTTGAATAATACCGTCAATGCCGATAAAAGTGAAACGGTAATGATCGGCGACCGTGAGCACGACATCAGGGGAGCACAAACCTGGAAGCTTGACTCCATTGCCGTTACCTACGGTTACGGATCGTTAGATGAACTTATTGCCGCTAAACCGACCTATATTGTCAATTCCCCTGAAGAATTGACAGGGCTCCTGCTGAAGTAACTTATGTTGCTATTAAGTGCAAAGCAGCTTATCCTTTCGGCATGCTAAACTCCCAGGCACAGTAACTGTCTTCAGGATGATCTTCCGGCGGGCAGTGCAGGCACCTGGTTTGGATTCGGGGGTCAATGGTGGCTGCAAAACCGCTGTATTCTACCAGGCCCACGGGGCGGCAGGGAAACTCAGCCATATTTTTATCTTTACGGGCTGTTTGCACGCGGCAGTCTACCATACGGAATATTAAGGTATATTCATCAGGCTCATTTATTTCCTGGGTGTTAATAAAACTGTAAAGCCGGTAATTAAGAGCTTCTTTGAGCGCAGGTAGGCCCCCTCCCGGCTCAATGCCTAAAAATTTCATAATACGCCGGGCTTCCAGGACGGTGAACTTTTCCCAGGCTCCTGCATCGAGCCTTATGGCCTCTTCCATTCCGTGTTCTTTCTCAACCTGCTGAAACCAGAGGCCGTCATGGGCCAACCAGCGCTTAGAAAAATCTTCTATGAGATATTCCAACTGTTTACGACTTAGTTTATCAAGTTCCACTTTTAAAAACCTTCCTTCTGTACTTCAGGATTAAATGTAACCCTTGTTTACCTGTTTAAAGGGGACCTTTGTATTATAGCAAATCCCTTACTACATATATAAGCATCCGCTGGGATTATAAAACATTTGATTTTTTCTCAGTCAAAACTGAACTGCTAACCTTACCGGGATCCAAAGCCTGCCGGGCAGTCCGTAAACTGCTCCATAGCAGGTATGCAGCTAAAGCGAAAGAACCGAGAAGGTCAATGTAGCGGGTTGCAGGATGCCCGGGTATAAGAGCTACAGCACCAAGGGCAATGATTACGGAAAGGTCAACAAAAGCCTTTGCCCTGTAGAGCTGTCTCTGGGCATCTATAATAGAGCTGTACTGTTCATGGTTTAAGCGAGAGTAACGTCTCCAGAACCAGCTGTTTACGATCATTCCCAGCGTGGCAATGGCTAACCCCGGATAAACATTCCCGCCGGGCTCAAAAACGCCGATACGGGAAATTGCCAGTGCCAGCATGACGAAAGCAGAAACACCAAGGGCGGCAGAAACACACAAACCTGATATTTTTTCCATCCCGGCCTTCTTCTCAGGCCCGAGATCTTTATTGCGTGCAAGGTAACGAAAAACCCACCAGGAAACGAAAAGCGCTACCAGTTCTGTCGACCGGCGGATAAAGTCAGCCAGCTGTGTTGTCGAAGTACTCATGATGACAGCAAAGCCGGTAGCTAAAGGCCCCCACATGCTGAGTAGAAGTGCGACCAGCAGGGTTTTTTCCCGACTGTCAGATTGTGCTTGAGAAAAATTATCCATACTACCAACCCAAAATATAAAAAAGGTAAATTAGGGGCATGATTGAAAAAGCAGCGGAAAGGGGCACAGTCAGGGTATCCGTACCCCGCCTTGAAAAAAGCTCGATAATTCCACACAATGGGGCTACTACCAGAGCTACCAGTAAGCTAACATACCAGGATTGACCTCCATAGGTTAAGAGCGTAATAAATATAGCCGGCGCTGCAAAAGCAGCCATGGCCACAGTACCCTCATAGGTTTTGCCCACATCAATCAGGTAGTGGAAAATACGGCGGCGGCCAAAGGCTTTTCCAATTATAGCAGCCGCTGCATCCCCAAAGCCCCAGGCCATTATCGCGACCGCTATAACATAGCGCCAGTCGATGCCGAATAAACCCCAAAAAATAGCTATTAAGAGGGCAAAAGAAAGTTGAACGTATAGAAGCTGTTTCCTCAGCTCGCCTCCCTTTGATGTTCTGTCGACAAATGTTCTTTTATACCAGGCGGTTCTTTCCATCATAATCAGTACAGGATAAGCTACAATTACCAGTAAAAATGCTGCGGCAATAGCTATATACCAGGAGCTGAACAGCTCGAGCAGAAGGAATATTGACAGGCTGTATACTACATGCTGGATTTTTCGAACCAGCTCTGTCGGCACGCCCAGTTTAACTTTTAACAGGGTTGGAAGCAGGGCGGTAAATACAAGGTAATACGCAAGTAAAATGCCCGCTCCCATAAGATCATTTAGCATCACTTTGCCTCTCCTTATGTCTTTGTTGTAGATCTAACCAGGGAAAAATTATCTGAAACCCTTGAAAACAGGTTTATAAAGAAAGCAATTTCTTCTCCAGATACTCCTTGCGCTGCAATAGAATATACTTCATTATATACGAGCTCAACCTTAGGTTTAATCTCCCTGGCCCTTTCAGTAAGCAAAATCCGGCTGGCTCGCTTATCGTTTAAATCTTTATTTCTCTTCACGTAACCTTTCTTCTCTAAAGATTTTAGGGCCCGTGATACTGCAGGCTTGCTGATATCTAGCTCTTCTACAATATCTTCCTGTCTCACTTCATCTTTCTGCGTAAATAGATGCAGTAAAATGTTTCCTTCAGAGCTGCTTAGCTCTAAAGACCTCAGCCCCTCATTTACCATTTTTCTCGATGTACGGATGATGTTATTAGCATAATTCCAAATATCTTTAATATCAATTTCAGACACCTTAACTCCACCTTTAGTTAACTTGTTAACCATTATAGCTTTAAATTAGTTAACATGCAAACTTTTT
>SLHT01000240.1 GCA_007136055.1 Syntrophomonadaceae bacterium | reverse complement strand
ACCATGCCCGAACCCGGGGTATCACGCCTGATGTCGCTAAAAATTGTAGATAATATGATAGCCGGGGAGAGCTAAATTATGAGTTTGATTAACCAGTTTAAAAGCGGTCTTGCCCGCAGTAAAGCAGGGTTTACTGATCGCCTGGCTACCCTTTTTGGCGGTGGTGAGTTAAGTGAAGAATTTTATGAAGAGCTCGAAGAAATCCTGGTCAGCGGTGATGTTGGTGTTGAGACAGCCATGAAATTGGCTAAAGAGCTGAGAGAAGATGCTAAGAGTCTAAAGTATAAAGAGAGAACCCAGGTCAAGGATTTACTTTTCGAAAAACTGACGGCTATGATGTCTGCAGAGAAAGCGGTTTCTGAAACGATTCACAGGCCCTATGTTATTATCCTGGTCGGCGTGAACGGTTCAGGAAAAACCACCTCGGCTGCCAAGCTGGCCCATATTTACCGGCGGGAAGGTAAAAAAGTGCTTCTTGTCGCGGGAGATACTTTTCGCGCTGCGGCTATTGAGCAGCTTGAAATATGGTCTGAACGGGCCGGCGTTGATTTAATTAAACAGCAGTCCGGTTCAGATCCTGCAGCGCTCTTTTTTGATGCTATGAATTCTGCACGGGCCAGGGATGTTGATATTGTGATTGGTGATACGGCAGGACGGCTTCATAATAAATTTAACCTGATGGAAGAGCTAAATAAAATAAACCGGGTGATCGGGCGCTGCGTTGATGGTGCTCCACACCAGGTTTTACTGGTTATCGATTCCACGACCGGTCAAAATGCGGTTGTCCAGGCAAAAAGTTTCAATGCAGCCCTTCCCGTTGACGGCGTGATCCTGACCAAGCTGGATGGTACTGCCCGCGGCGGTATTGTGATCAGTATCCAGGATGTCCTGGGGATACCGGTTCGTTATATCGGTACAGGAGAAAGAATAGAAGACCTGGCTCCCTTCCACCCGGCCGATTTTGCCCGCGCTCTTTTGGATCTTTAATCTACCCAATCAAAAAAAAGATTTGCGAGAGTTGTATTATTTTGTTATAATCCGACTGTAAAGGATTAAAGCTTTACAGGGGTGTCTATGCTCGATCAACTGAACAGGATTAACTTACTTTTTGATATTTATTCCCCACTGCTGACAGAACGTCAGCAGGAGGTGCTGCATCTTTATTTCAGCGACGATTACTCGCTGGGGGAAATAGCTGCTGAGTATAGTATCAGCCGGCAAGCTGTATACGATTTAATCCAACGGGCGCTTGGTTCACTGGATAAATTTGAGCAAAAGCTGGGCCTATACAGGCTTTTTAACGATCAGCAAAAACTTCTGACTGAAGCCGAAAGCCTGTTAACCGATAAAATGATGACCGAGTATAAAGTAAAGCGCTTAAAGGAAATTATCTCTGATTTGCGCTCGTCTAACGAACAGTAATCTGAATATCAAGCAAAACTAAAACATAATTGGAGTTGTGTTGTTTATGTTTTCTAACCTTGCCGACAAGCTGCAAAATACCCTTAAACAACTTAGGGGCAAGGGCAAATTAAATGAAAAAGATGTTGACGTGGCAATGCGCCAGATTAAACTGGCTCTGCTTGAAGCCGACGTTAACTTTAAGGTGGTTAAGGATTTTGTAGCCGCGATCAGGGAGAGAGCAGTCGGCCAGGAAGTGATGAACAGCCTGACACCGGGGCAGCAGGTTGTAAAAATTGTCAATGAAGAGATGACCAGGCTGATGGGCGAAAAACAGAGCGGCCTGAATTTCTCAGGCAAAGGCCCTACAGTTATTATGATTGTCGGCCTGCAGGGTTCAGGAAAAACAACTACTGTCGTTAAGCTTGCCGCCCACCTGCGACGCGGGGGTAAGAACCCGCTTCTGGTAGCGGCTGATATTTACCGGCCCGGAGCTGTTAAACAACTGCAGCTTTTAAGTGAGTCGGTTGGAGAAAAAATTTACAGCAATGAAGAAGCAGATCCTGTTGATATTTGCCTTGAAGGGTTAAAGCTGGCTGAAAGTGAAAGCCATGACCCGGTCATATTAGATACAGCAGGTCGCCTGCATATAGATGAAGATATGATGTCAGAGATTACGGTTATTAAAAATGCGGTTAAACCCCAGGAGGTGCTCCTGGTAGTCGATGCCATGACCGGCCAGGACGCGGTTAATGCGGCTTCTGCCTTTAATGAGGCCGTTGGGCTGAGCGGTATTGTTTTGACAAAACTCGATGGCGATACCCGCGGTGGCGCTGCCCTTTCAGTTCGTGCTGTAACCGGGTGCCCCGTTAAATTTGTTGGTATCGGTGAGAAAATGGAAGCCCTGGAACCATTTTATCCCGACCGCATGGCTTCGAGGATCCTCGGTATGGGTGATGTGCTTTCGCTTATTGAAAAAGCAGAGGCATCTGTAGATCAAAACAAAGCCAGGGAAATGGAGCAAAAATTGCGAAAGCAGCAGTTTACGCTGGATGATTTTAAGGATCAGCTGGGGCAGCTGCGCAGTATGGGTTCACTGGATGAAATACTTAACATGATTCCCGGGGGCGGAAATATTCCCAAGGAAGTCAGGCAGATGTCTTTAAACGAAGCTAATTTTAAGCAGGTCGAGGCAATTATCGAATCGATGACAAAAAAAGAAAAACAAGACCCTTCAGTATTAAACAGCAGCCGCAGGCGCCGTATCGCTATGGGCAGCGGTACAACAGTTCAGGATGTTAACCGTCTTCTAAATCAGTTTGAGCAGATGCAAAAAATGTTTAAAAAAATGGGTTCTATCGATAAAAAGGGGGCTATGAAAAAATTTAAAAAAGGCAAAAAAGGTTTCCCCTTGTAGAGAATTACCCGGGTTTTTTAATGCCGGTTTATCATATAAGACAAGCAATTGTCAGGATAAGTAAGGATATATCAAAACGGAGGTGACATAATTGGCAGTAAGAATCAGGTTAAAAAGAATGGGCGCTAAAAAGAAACCTTTTTACCGCATCGTGGTAGCAGACTCCCGTTTCCCCAGGGATGGACGTTTTATCGAGGAAATCGGTTACTACAACCCTACCACCAAGCCGACCACTTTTGAAGTGGATGCAGAAAAGGTGCAGCAGTGGCTTTCAAAAGGAGCCAGGCCTTCTGATACAGTGAAGGCGCTTTTTGAGAGATCCGGTCTGAATAAGTAGTTCCGCAGGGAGGATGGTACTTATGAAGCAGCTTTTGGAGCACATTGCAAAAGGGCTGGTCGATTATCCCGACCAGGTTGAAGTAAAACAAGTTGAAAGTGATCGCTTAATAATACTTGAGCTGAAAGTTGCCCCCGATGATATGGGGAAAGTGATTGGCAAGCAGGGCCGCATAGCCAAGGCAGTCAGAACGATTATTAATGCTGCCGCTGTTAAAGAAAATAAGCGGGTTGTTGTAGAAATTGTTCAATGAAAAGTATGATGCAGTGATCGGTAAAGTGCTTTCCCCTCACGGTGTAGCAGGGTCTGTGAAAGTAATGCCTTACAGCGATTATCCTGATAGAGTCAGCCTGCTGGAAGAGGTAGAACTTCTGCTCGGCTCCGAGCGCTGGGCAGCGCAGGTTGAACAAGCTTCAGTATACGGCAGGTTTTGGCTGATTAAATTCAGGGCAGTTGATAACAGGGAAGAGGCTGCGCGGATCGGGAATAGCTTAATTGTAATTCCTAAAGAGGATAGATTGTCGCTTCCGGAAGACAGTTTCTATCACGATCAACTGGTTGGGCTCAAGGTTTATATGCCCGAATATGGCGTGCTGGGGATCATTACAGATATAATCAGCACCGGTGGACATGATTTGTTTGTTATCGAACAACATGACCGGGAGGGTAAAACTCATCTGGTCCCGGCTATTAAGCGCTTTATTAAAGAGATAGACTTTCAAGCGGGGTTAATTACCGTTGATTTGCCGGAAGGCCTTCTGGAACTATAAGGGAGTCGTT
>SLHT01000024.1 GCA_007136055.1 Syntrophomonadaceae bacterium | reverse complement strand
CCCAGCCGGCGACCATCACCGGCTCAATCGGGGTGATCGCGGCAAAGATAGTCAATTCCCGCCTCCTGGAAAAGCTGCTATTAAACCGGGAAACATTACATCGAGGCCAAAAAGAACTTTTTGCTTCTCCCGAAAAACCCTTTACCGAAGAAGAAAGGGAAAAAGCACTGGGATTTATCAAGCAGGTCTATGAACTATTTGTCGAGCGGGTAGCCGACAGCCGCTCCATCAATCACGACGCTGTGGAGAGAATCGGCGGCGGAAAGGTTTGGACCGGAGAACAGGCCCTCGAACACGGACTTATCGATGAGTTGGGCGGTTTGGGAACAGCCCTGAACCGGTTGCGCAAACTGGCCAACCTGCCGAAAAATACACCGCTCGTTGAAATGCTTTATCCCGGGCAGGATACAGCGCCCCTGCCTACTGCTGCAGGCTGGATCGATTATGCCCTTGACAATCTGGCGCAAATCCGGAAACAGCAGGCCCTCCTGGCAGGCCCGTTTTATTTTCAACAGCCTCCGGGTCAGGAAACAGACTGTCACCTGTAGGAGTGCTGTAGCTTTGTCCGGCAAGAAGTCTAACCGCTGCAGTCTAAAAAAGATTTGTCACTACCTTGGCTTCATACCGGCCAATCTTCTGACAATATCTTTCTTAGACTCTATATCATACTGGGAGGTTATGGCGATCTGCTCCATGATCGGAGAACCGCCCCCGTGGTATGCGCCGTAGAGCATAGATCCGGATGAACCGGAAAGAGCAAAGTCGACAAAGTTAAGCCAGAACTTTATCTGTTCTTCCACGGGTATATTCGGGTTGCGCATCAGGTATTTTTCAAGAAGCTCTTTGGTTTCCGGGCTGGTCAAATCTTTTTCGTAAGGGAAGGTAGCAGGCATGCCCCCGGCAATATTGCAGAGGATTTCCTGCTCGTGGAAAACAGCTTCGCCGGTCAGGCATCTGCCCACATTGGCATAAATTGAATGGGGAATACAGTTGCCGGGTCCGTAAGGTAAAAACCCCATTCCAGGGATATATACTTCAGCTTTTCCCAGGGCGGATGAAGTGTACCCGGCAGCATAGCCCAACTCGCCGGTCATGATCAGTTCAGATAACATCTCACGGACGTGCGGGGTTTTTTCAATCCCGTTAATCTCTGCGGCAAGTGCGGCCAGGCCGATCACGTAATCAAGCATGGCCGGCTTGCAACCGGAATAAGAGTGGCGGTGGAAAAGGGCGAAAAGCAGGGCAGCAACACCGCCGTGATCTTGTTCGCCGCAGGTAAATACCCGTTCCCAGGGCACAAAGCAGTCATCAAAGATTACGTAAGAATCAGTATAGCCAACCTCTATTCCCCTCTGATAGTGATCCCTTTTACGGAGGTTGTGAAAATGAACCACCTGCTTAACACCGTCATGGTCGGCGGGAACAGCAAAACACAAGGCATAGTCTTTTTCATTGCTCTTAAGAGCGCGGGTGGGCACTACTAAAATTTCATCGGCTATAGAAGCTTCCGAAATATGCACCTTCGCACCGCGGACCACTATGCCGCCACTGCGTTCTTCCACCACATGCACATACATATCGGGATCAGTCTGCTCGGCCGGCCTCTTCATCCGTTCCCCTTTAACATCGGTCTGGGCGCAGCAACCCACCAAATCGTCGGCCTGGAACTTTTCCAGCCAATTGAGCCAGTTGTCATGATATGCAGTTTTAGCATCCGGAGACTGCTGGGCCATGTAAGAAACAGCATGGATAGCATTGGCGGCATCAACACCCATACACCTCTGAATACACTGCCCTACCTTGTTGCAAAGGTAGCGAGTCATATCCTGTTTTTTATGAAGGTCGACAGGATCCTGGTGTATATGAGTGAAGCGGTTAATAGTCTCTCCCGTAAGATGGGAAGTTGCCGTGCAGAGATCTTTACTCTCGTCATCCCAGACAGCATCAAAAGTAAGCCCCAAAACGTTAAGGGCTGCTTCCTGACGTTCATCCAACCGGTCAATTTTCTCACCGTTAGAATAAAGGTTGCGGTTCATCTTGCTTAATCCCTGGAAATACTGCTCTCTGGTTCTCACGTTTCGACCTCTCCTTTTATAATTTGATAATAACTCAGACTGTAAAAAGTTTTCGGGTGCTGATCAAGATTGCTTTTTAATATTACCATAAAGCCGAATGTCGCGCTAACTTGCTATTTGATATAATACGGTTAAGGTCGGCAATAATAATCCTGCGACTCAAGAATAACTGGCCAAAGTTACCTGAGGTGACCTAATTGAACCTTGTCGGAAGAATAGTCATGATGCGCAATTTTCCCGTGTCAAACCAAACAGGCCCCGACATTTAACGGAGCCTGAGGACCTCTGTTTTAATCTCAACTGCGCCGCACTGTCACTTGCAAGTAAAAAACCTGTTGTCAGCCCGGCTATAAGCGGCCCTTTCGAAACAGGTTTGTCGGAAACATCCGCTGCTCATATAAAATAAGCATGCCCCAGGCTGCCCCGACCAAGCCGATTATAAAATATAGAAGATGTAAAAAATCAACTGTATCAATTATTACGACCTGGACAACAATCCAAATCATCAGGGCCCAGGAAAAAACAGAGCTTATATAGCCCTGGTACTTCGAATTTCTTTTTGCCGTCAGGGCGCTGAATCCATGCCCAAGCCCGATTACTACAAACAGGATCAATGAAGGAACAAAGTAGCTGCTGAAAGAAGAGCCGTCTAACAGTTCTGCCGGTATTCCCAGCGGCTCAAAGGGATTTAACATGCCGGCCAGTCCGCCAAAAAGGGCACCCACGGAAACAAAGGCATGTAGAATAAATAAAAACCGGTAGTAACGCTTCGTCATTCAATTTTACCACGCAGCCCTGTAAACTTCCAGCACCTCTTCTTGGTCAACAACTATGCGCGGGTTGTAGACGATAGCCCCATCTGACATACAAAGTTCGGCGGCTTCAGGCAACCCTTCTTCAGGAACACCAACATCCCTTAGCTTCTGTGGCAAACCAATCTTACCTGTTAGTATCCAGACTGCTTCCGCGGCAGCCTTACCGGCTTCTTCTTCGCTTAAATCACGAACATCAAGATCCATACTTCTGGCAACCAGGGCATAACGATCAGCACATTCTTCCAGGTTAAACAACATCACATGGGGAAGAATGATGCTATTGGCAAGACCATGAGGCACATCAAATAGTGCGCCGATGGAATGAGCCATGGCATGCACCAATCCTATTTGAGCATTACTGAATGCTATGCCGGCCATAACTGCGGCTAACTGTTGCTGACCACGGGCAATAAGATTGTCACCCTGAGCCACGCAGATTGGCAGGTATTCCACTATCAACCTGATTGCCTGGAAGGCCATGGCATCCGTAATTGGTTGGCGCTGCAAGGCGTGAACTGCCTCAATGGCATGGCTCAACGCATCCATGCCAGTGCCGGCAGTTAACTGTGGAGATAGCCCGGTAGTCATAGTCGGATCCAGGATGGCTATATTAGGGATAATATAATAATCACAGAAGAGCTTCTTAAAGTTTTGATCCCAGTCTTTAACCACCGCAACCCAGGTTGCTTCACTGCCGGTACCCGCGGTAGTAGGTACCACTATATGTGGAGTCTGTGGTCTTGAAAGCATCTGCATCCCCTCGTAATCCCGCAGCTGACCCCCTTCCTTCATTACAACTGCCATGCCCTTGGCCGTATCGATTACACTACCACCGCCTACGCTAACCAGTATATCTGCGCCTTTTTCCCGGGCAAAAGCAGCTCCTTCATCGACCAGATGAAATCCGGAATCCTGGATACACTTATCATAAGTGCCGACATAACGCCTCCCCAGAACTTCCTCAACCCTTTCAGCAAGACCGGCTTCAACAATGCCTTTATCTGTTACAATTAGCGCTTTCGAGCAGCCAAGAGCATCAACAGCCATGCCAATTT
>SLHT01000284.1 GCA_007136055.1 Syntrophomonadaceae bacterium | reverse complement strand
TCTCCCATTGTAAAAAACTGCCCAGTTATTAAAAACGCCGGGATTAGATTTAGCCTTCTCTATAGTATCAACTTCAATCAAGTCAAGTGAAATATTATGAGCTTTACAGTAATTACTGACTTGTTCTATACAGTTAGGGATATATGGGCACTGCATTCCATAGTAAATGGTCAGGTTTTTGCTTTTAATCTTTTGCATTTTTGCCGTATCATTGAAAGAAGGATTTGTTCCATCTAAAGATAAAGCCAGCAGCTCATAATCATCCTCAATTGTATCAACTGTTTTGAATCCATATTTCAGCATAAACTTTTTATCACTTAAAAATGGCTTTTTCTTTTTTGAACTTGTAACACAAATGCCTGACTTATTTTGTTTTTTTGCATCGCTTATACAGTGTTCTAATAGCTTTTCCCCATGCCCTTTTCCCTTAAATTTACCTGACACCCACAGGCAATAAATGTAGATATAATTATTACCACTAATCGGCACCCAGGCTTTTTCAAGGGGAGCATATTCGATAAACACTTTACCTTTCTCATCAAGCTTTCTAAACACGTGTCCTTCGGAAATCCTGTCTTTTAGCCATGTTTTTTTATTTCAACTCCGCTTTGATGTTTTTTATCAGCAATTGCACAGCATAGATGTTCACTATCCAGGTTATTAGCCGCGAGGTTTATAAAATTATCGCTCATTATTGCACTCCTATTATCCTGCTATTTCCATTTATTATGATATGCTTTTGTATCCTCAGCTTTTAGGGCTTATAGTGGTGTCCTTCTATTTTTCAAAGATTTTAGCTACAGGTAAGCGCAGTACAGTTTTAAGCTTTTCTGGCGCCGTCTTGCGTGGATCTGACAGGTAGATCTCGTGATGTTTTCTTTTGCTACCCGTCTGGTTAAGTAAGTCGTTCTCCTCGATAAAATTTTCAAGCAGCGCTATGGATCTTGGCTCATCACTATAAGGGCCGATATGCATGATTTGCACACACAAACCCTCAGAAAAGGTTTCAAAGCGAGCTTTACTTAAATCAAGTTCAGGCTTTTTTCGGCGGCATTCTTCCAGCGCCCAGGAAAAAACAGCGGGGGTGACGAATTCGGGCTGACGAATCATTGAGGTCCAGAGCCAGTTGTCGCGCTTGTCAAAGGAAAAGGCCCCACCGCTGATCCACCATAGCCCTTCAAGGGGAGGTACAACATATTCAAAATAGCCCTGGGGCTGGTTTCCGCTCATCTTGCTCATTTTAATCGTAAAGGTCAGCGCGTACAGTGTCCCTACTGCCTGCTGATATTCTGTATCGTTGGGATCTCCGGCTCCATCGATTATAATAAAATTCATGGGCGGTACATCGATTAACATCGGTTTTGTTTTCGGTAGATAAAGATCCTTGTAATCCTTTTTATAATCTACCTTTTTGTACATCCCTGTCAGCTCCTTGACTACTATTTTTCTTCAATATCTTATTTGAAATAATGCCAGCACCACACTACTTCAACAAGTTCCCAGCCTTCCCGGCCGTAATCGTTTTGCCTCCTGGTCATAGCCTCACCGAGGCCCCAATTGAACACGCACTTATATTCATACTCTTTCAACTCGTATCCCCCTTACTTGCATAATCTAAGAAATATTATTTTTTCGACTGTAGCTCTTTCTTTAAGTTTTTCAACTTCTTTTTTCAGCAAACCTACCTGGGCCAGTGTTGATAAGGCAAATACAAAAGCAATAGGTGCCAAAAGACCAACATATTCCATTATAACTTACTCCTCTCCCCAGCGGTATTTCTTATTCTGCTGCAACTTTTCAAGATTACAATTTAAACAAAGCCCATTATGACAGCAAATCATTTCTCCGCATTCAGGGCAGTGCCACTTTTCTTTTTCTTTTTCAAGATATAAATCAATACTGTGTTTTTCAATATATTTGAGATTCTCTATCACACTCAGGTGATACTTTGTGCTATATCGTTTATCTAATGATTTTAAACTTTTACAGGGAAAGTTCTCACATTCAAAACAAAACCGAATAGTTCCTTTTTTGAGCAGTTCACATTTATGACCCATATGAGTGCAGTTTTTACCCCTGGGAATACAGCCAGGACAATATGTTCTGCGGAATCCCTTTTTGTTTAAGTCCTTTTTCATAAATTGATAAGAGATGCATAGACTACAGTTCATTCCACAAGGGGCAATTAGGTTTTCTTCCATGCCATGTTACCCTCCTCTATTCTATATAAGTAAGGCGTGATGCCAGTGGGCCAAATACCATGCTTACAGCAAGAATGATCAGCCCGGTCAGGGGATACCAAAATGACAGAACCAGGGCGGCCAGCAACCTTGCTACTCTTTCTTTTTCGCTGATGGCGGATGGTCCATATTCATATAAACGCAGCCTTTCTCCAGCTCATCGAGCATCCGGTAAAGTCTCTTCATTTTAATTTCTTTCAGCTTGGCTTCATGGATCCAGCCGAGATAGTCATTTTGCTGGTAAGCGGGCCTTTTCTTATATGCATCCATTAAACCCTTTCTTGTAAGAGCCTCTTTCACGAATCCTGGCATTGAGTGCCGCGGGCGTTTTAGTTTTGCAAAATCTTTTCCCATAATTGATCATTCTCCCTTCCAATCAGAAGTTAAATCTCAAGACCTGCCCCATCACTTTTGCCGCCCCCACTGCTGGAAAAAGTTCTGAACCGAGCAAAACCAGAGCTGCAATCAGGACTGTGTAGCAGAGCCAAACTGAAACTACAGGCACTAGTGACGTTATATTAAGGTATGGCCGGGTAATAACCCACATATAGCTGGTTTCTATAATCGATTATCATGTCATAAAGCCGTATTGGTAAACAGTTAAGACTCCTGATTTATTATACCAAACTTGTTTCACCTGGAGAGGCTTCGAAAGTTATAGAACGCTGACCAATAAATGGGTCAGGTCGCCAGCAAATTTTTCTGGAATTATTTAGGAATAGGTTGGTTTTTACAGCCCTTCCCTAAAACCTGCCCTTTGTCAGGTCTCAACTTCTACTGCCCTGGTTATAATCTAAGCAACAATAAACAAGGAAGTTGAAAGGAAATCAAAGATATGAAAGTGTTGGTTTTCGGAGCGGGAGTTTTGGGTAGCCTCTATTCTGAGCGCCTGCTTAAAATTGCTGATACGCTCAAAAAAGCAAAGCTCGATGTGACTTTCAGTGCGAACATCGATTCATGGAAATGCTATTATGTAGCGCTGGCCATTCCTTTCGGGTGCGCCATGTACATGAATGAATCCTGTAATATACGCCTTTCTAAAAACCGGGAAGATGTAGTCAAGTGCCTGCAGGGAATCCGGGAAGCTTTTGCAGTCCTACGTAAGCTGGGCTACCCGGTAGAAACACCGAAACTGAGATAAATTTTTGCCCTACCCAACTTCATCCTGGCCCCCTTATTTCAGTTGGTTCTGAAAAGTAAAAATAGCCGACATTGGCATGGCCCACCATCTCAGGAATGCCAGGGATGAGATGGACCAGTTGGAAAAGGAAATATTCGTGCTGGTTGAAAAGTCGGGCCTTGATACCCCGGTTCTTGATCAGCTGCATAAGGCCAGCACACCCTTAGTGTCGACAGAAGCAGCAGGTTTGGCCGGTAATGAAACCGGTTGAATATTTTCAGGTAAGCTAGTTATAGCAAAGTATGATTATATTCTGAAGAAAATGAAAATGGCCGAAAAAAGGCATCAGGCATTTAGCACAGACAATTACTGCTGGCAGGTCCGGGTAAAGACAGTCGCTCATCTTGACAACTGGATTAGCGATTGTTTCAGCAGGCTGAAGCTTGAACACCGTGATAATGGAACAACGGTTTTAACTGGTGAACTAACCGACCTGCCGGCAGTTTACGGCCTAATCCCACAGCTTCTAAATGGCGTGGTTGACCTGCTGTCCCTGCAGGTGGAAAGGCGGGATAATGATCAAGCGATGACCAATTAACATTAGCCGGGACAAGCTTT
>SLHT01000116.1 GCA_007136055.1 Syntrophomonadaceae bacterium | reverse complement strand
CCTGAACTATGACAGCCCGCCGTTCTCTTTCTGCAGTAGCCTGTCTTGAAATAGCTTTCTGCAAAGCTTCCGGAATAACAACATCCTTAATTTCAACAGCAGTCACTTTAATGCCCCAGGCATCGGTAGCTTCATCTAAGATATTCTGGATCTGATAGTTCAGTTTATCTCTTTCGGAAAGAAGTTCATCTAATTCTGCCTGCCCGGCCACGCTGCGCAGTGTGGTCTGGGCCAGCTGAGCAGTAGCCATGCGGTAATCTTCAACATTGTTAATCGCCCGGTTAGGCTCAACTACCCTGTAGTAGACAACGGCGTTAACGCTGGTCGTAACGTTATCTCGGGTGATCACTTCCTGGCTCGGAACATCAAGGGTAATTATACGCAGTGATATCCTAAATAAACGGTCTACCACAGGAATCACAAGAACGAACCCCGGCCCTTTTTCACCGATTAAACGACCCAGCCGAAACACAACCAGTCTCTGGAATTCGGGTACAATTTTAATCGCTGATGTTAAAAACACAATGATAATAAAAACAAGGGGTATATACAATCCACCTTCAGCCAGTAATTCAAACATGATGCAGCCTCCTTATAATGTTTTTTGATTAAGCTTGTGACTTGCCTTCTTCAAATTTTGCCGCTTCTTCATTATTCTTTTCTAGCAGCCTGACATATAGTTTCAGGGTTTCTGCTCGAACTACCTCTACTTCTCTTTGGGCAGGAATTGTCGTGCCATTTTCGCTTATAGCTTTCCAAAGTTCGCCCCGTGCCTTGATCATTCCCTCAGGGTTGAGTTCTTTTACGGTTACTCCTGTGTCAGGTGGATTAAAATAGCTGCTGCCTCCTGTCCATGTCCGCCTGCTGTGAATAACTCTCTGGGCGACAAAGATTATGATTATGACCAGTCCGAGGACAGTTCCGACCACTGTAACCAGAAAAGCACCATACCAATCCCTGGCCATTAGAGGCTCTGTCGGGAGCATAACAGCGCCGGCCACAAGTGAAATCGCTCCTCCTATACCCAGGACCCCGAAACCGGAAGTAAATATTTCTGCAGCAATCAAACCGAAACCTAGCAACAATAAAACTACCCCCGTTGTATTAATATCAAATAAACCGATACCGTAAATACCCAATACCAGCAAGATAGCGCCGCCCACTTCGGGGACAAATGTTCCCGGTGCGTTGAATCCTAAATAGAGGCCCATTAAACCGGCCATTAAAACTAAAAACGATATCTGCGGGTCACTCAGCCAGTTCTGCATTCTCTCGCTCATAGTCATATCATCATAGACCAATGGCGCATTAACGGTTTGCAAACTGTATACTTCACCCTGTTTAACAACAGCCGTGCCGTCGATTGCGTTTAGAAGCTCAGTAACGTTACCGGCCAGGTAATCGATTATACCGACCTCCAGAGCTTCCCTGGCATCAAGAGTCAGGTTTTCGGTGACAAACTTTTCTGCAATATCTTCCGGCCTGTTTTTTTCCCGGGCCATACTGCGCAAATGGGTAGAATAGAATATAGTGGTTTTTTCATCGGCTTCCGAAGCGCCTTCGGGAGTAATGGCGATCGGTTGGGCCGCGCCAACAGTTGTTCCGGGAGCCATGGCGGCAATATCCGACGAAACTATTATAAAAGCGCCTGCCGAACCGGCAATAGCGCCTGACGGGGCAACGAGCACGGCAACTGGCAGCTCCGCATTTAGGAACAGTTCATTAATCTCCAATGTTGCGTCAACCAATCCACCGGGGGTGTTCATTACAAGCAGAAACAGCTGCGCATCGGCATCTAAAGCGATTGCCACCTGCCTCTGGAGGAAATTTTTCTGACCGGCAGTAATAGCGCCATCCAATTCAACCACATGGACGGGCCTGACTGTGTCATCGTCAGGAGAGGCATAGGCTGCAGTAGATATAATAAAGATAATAAATAGTAAAACCGTGATAATTTTCAAACGTTCCGTTTTTTTCATTGTAGATCAGCGACCTTTATTTTCAGATTTAATATCAGCTTAAGCTAATTATAATACAATTCAGACTGTATTAAAAGGGCCTGGGTTTCATAAGGCTTTTCATGAATTAAAATTGACACTTACTGTGCATTGACTGGATAGTAACTCTGAAATACAATATAACTAACTAAGTTATAAATAATGAGGCTATGATATGATTACCAAAAAAGCAGAATATGCAATTATTATTATGACTGAACTCGCTTCTCACCCGAAAGGAACTATGGTTACCAGCAAGGCAATTGCTGAAAAACGCTCCATTCCCGTAAATCTGGTTGTACAACTACTCGCGATAACAAAAGAAGCCGGCTGGACCAGCGGCTACAGGGGGCCTGCCGGCGGCATTCGCCTGAATAACAATCCTTCTAAAATTAATTTGCGCCAGGTGATTGAAAAAGTCGACGGCCCAATAGGTATAACCCGCTGTCTGTTTAGTAAAACCCCCTGCCAGGACAAAAACCACTGTTCACTGCGTGGCATTTGGGCGAAAGCACAGCATAATATGCTTTCTGTGCTGGAAAATGTATCTATTAAAGACCTTGTCGATGCAGAAGAATCACATTGCCGCTAAAATACCCGTTATTAGTTTTTAAAACCGCAATTAACAGCAGGTGTGCTTTTTCGCTACTGTCATAGTCATACCGGGCTGTTGCTATTTTAAACTGCCGTCTACTCCGATTACGACCTCTCTTAGCGGAGTTTCTTCGCCTGATTCCTGCAGCGCTGATTTTACAAGCTTTGCTAAACCATAACAGCAGCCCACTTCCATGTGGACAAGGGTAATGCTTTTTAGGTTATTCAGTTTAAATATATCTACCAGTTTTGTGTGATAGGCGTCAACATCGTCAAGTTTCGGGCACCCGATCACCAGGGACCGTCTGGCCAGAAATTTTTGGTGAAAATCAGCACAGGCAAAGGGCACACAGTCAGCAGCGATTAATAAGTCTGATTCCTGCAGAAATCGAGCCTGCGGATTGACGAGGTGCAATTGAACCGGCCAGTGACTTAACTCTGCTTCCGAAACATTTCTCTCTTCGTCCGAAACGACCACTTTCAACCGCCCTCCCTCCTTATCCAAATCTCTTTCAAGGCTGCTGCCACAGCATACTCCACACTCTGCAACAGCTTCTTTATTAAAACTATTCAAGTGCTCTTCAACGGCCTCTTCATCAAAAGGTTCGGCTTCTCTTTCGATCAGTTCAATTGCCTCCCGGGGGCATTCACCCAGGCAATTACCCAATCCGTCACAGTAAATATCTTTTACCAGGCGGGCCTTTCCGTCAATAATTTGTAAAGCTCCTTCTTCGCAGGATGGAATACACAGTCCGCACCCGTCACACTTGCTCTCGTCTATTGAAATTATTTTTCGGACGACGCTGCTCATCTTAATAACCTCCGTCATTATTTTTTATACCCGAACTGCATGCACCCTTCAATTTGCTCTATTACCTTCCCAGCTCTTTATCGTTTTAGTCGAAAATATTGGATCCTAAAACTATTTATTAGAGCAGGCATAATAAATTTAAGATTATCCAGTGAAATCAAACCGGTGAACCAATCATTTCCTCTACCAGCCTTATTTCAGAATCAACCCCTTCAGCAGGTTTATTTTCTAATAATTTGCTCACTATCGCTTTTGTTTCTTTTACCGCTTTCTGCGGCAAATTATATTCACTTTCCAGATCATCGAGGTAAGAATTGGTTTCAGCAATTAATTCTTTCCGCTTCAAAAATATGATTATAATCGAGGCAATCACCGGCAGCATATCAATTTGATTTTTTTCGCATATTTCTTCTGCTTTCCCGATTAGTTCTTTCACCTGGTTTACTTTATCCGGCATATTATTTGCTAATTTTTCTAATTCATCTACCATGATCGTCCTTAACGATTTTGACTTCAGGCCTCTTGCTCCGGGCCCGAGACATTGTTCAGCATAAGCGCACCACTGTGCACAACCCATATCGAAACGAGAGTTTGCCAATCTTGTTTTGCAATTT
>SLHT01000013.1 GCA_007136055.1 Syntrophomonadaceae bacterium | reverse complement strand
TACTATAATAAAAATTGGTATGCGCACCTGGGGAGGAATTAAATTGCGTAAAAGCGATACAATTAAACTGCCCCCGATCATTACTGCCGTAGTGGCAACACCCATCCCAAAACCGTAAAAAAGGAACCCGGTAACACCGAGCAGGGGACACATGCCAAGCAGGGATACAAATACCGGGTTTTCCTTGACCAGACCCCTGGTTAGATCCTGCAGGTATACATTTTTAGCTTCCATTATTACTCTTCACCTCCACCGCTGCTATCAATTGCTTCAGACAATGCCTTGATAACAGCATTGACTATACCTTCAGCGCTGGCTGTAGCTCCGGTTCTGACATCAACATCAAAGTGCTGTTCCTCAATTATAAGATTCGGTATCAAAGGGTTTGATTCCCTGAAGTATTCTGGAGTATCCTCGTGTTCGAGAACCTCGATACCGGTAATCTCCCCATTTGAAACCTCAACTTCGACAACAATCGTTCCCATAAAACCATCAGCGCTGCCTTCATAGGTACCGTCGGGAACATCGGCAATATTAAAATCTACCGCTTCCTCTTCCGGTTCTTCATCCAATTCATTTTCAACACCAAGAGCTTCAAGGAGAGCATTCTCCACAGCGCCCACTATAGCGTTAGCGCTGGCTGTAGCTCCCGTCTGAGTATCAATATCAAGGCTTTGTTCTTCTATGATTCGTTCCGGAATCAGGGGATATGACTCGATAAAATAAGTTGGCGTTTCTTCCTGTTCAAGGACTTCAATGTTGACAATCTCTCCACCTGATACTTCTACCTCAACTAAAACCGGCCCCATGAATCCCTGGGCACTGCCCCTGTAAATCCCATCCGAAGCCTCTGAAATATTTACCTCAACAGCCTCTATACCAAGATAATTCTCTGCTATAACCCCGGTTGTATGCCGGATTGAATTGATCATGGCAGCGGTGCTAACTGTTGAACCGCTTACAATATCAACGTCTTCTCCTGCTGTAATCGGATCTTTAAAACTTTTTCCTAAAAACTGTTCTTGAAAGGAGTCCCTTTCAATGACGTCTCCAATACCCGGTGTTTCAGTATGAGCCACAATACGCAGGCCAATAATTTCGCCTTCGCTGTCAACAGCAAGATTATAGCTGATTTCACCATCATAACCCATAGCGTCAACTGTAGCCATAATGCCTTTAAAATCTCCGCTGTCACCGTAGATCAAGTCAAACTGCCCTTCATCCAGGCTCTTTGTTTCAAAAGTATCAAAACCGGGGAAAAAGTTATCAAGCGCCTGGCGATATTCTATTTCCCTTCTTTCGGTAATGATCGGATCAGTTACATTATGCACTGCCGTTAGAAGAGCTGCAGATACAATACCGATAAGTGCCAGAGTCAATGATAAACGTATAATATCACGCACTTTTATTCACCCCCCCGAACTGCTTAGGAACAGTGAAGTTATCAATAATCGGGGTAACGGCATTCATAAGCAAAATAGCGTAAGTAACCCCTTCAGGCAGAACTCCCCACAACCTTATTAACATCGTGATCAAACCGCAACCTATGCCAAATATTAACCTGCCGGCCGGCGTAACCGGAGTCGTAACCATATCAGTGGCCATGTAAAGGGCACCAAGCATTACCCCTCCTGCCAGGACATGAAAAAGACCCGTCATCAGATGGTTGTCGTAAAAACCGCCGCCGAAGACGGCACCCATAATAAATACAGTGCCGATGTAACCGCCGGGAATGCGCCAGTCGATATGCCCCCTGTAATAGAGCCAAATCCCGCCGATCAGCAGGGCCAGGGCCGATGTCTCACCGAGACAGCCCGGAACATTTCCGATAAAAAAATCGCTTAACTTGTACTGGATTGCTTCTCCCTGATCAGCAAGAGCTGTCGCCCCGGTTACAGCGGCAACATCCGCACCGAAAGCAAACGGCTGGGGTGGAGACCAGATATTACCGGCCATATAGCCGCCCCAGGAAACAAGCACGACCGCCCTTCCTACCAGGGCTGGATTAAATATATTGTAACCAATGCCGCCAAAAACCTGCTTGCCGATAATAATTGCTGCAGCAGAACCGACAACCACCAGCCACCAGGGAGGCGACGGAGGAAGAACCATGGCAAACAAAAGTCCGGTAACCGCGGCACTACCGTCATTGTAAATATCACGTTTACGCAGCCAAAGGGCTTCAACCAGCATTGCCGTGGCAACCGAGATGACCATGGTTATTAAAGCCTGGTAGCCAAACAACAGGACTGCCATCAGGGCTACCGGAAAAAGAGCTATTAAAACGTCTGTCATGACGCTCTGTATAGATTCTATACTTCTAATGTGCGGAGAAGACGAAACAATCATTTTATTATCCATTCCCATTACTTCCCTCCCTTACGCAGCCTACTGCTTTTTCTTTGCTTTTGTTATTTCCGCTTTGCCGATCCTTATCCATTGAACTAAAGGTATTTTTGAGGGACAGACATATGAACAACAACCGCATTCAAAACAATCCATGGCATGCAACTTTTCCGCCCGCTTATACAGGCCGTGTTCAGAAGCCTGGGCAATTGATGTCGGCATCAACTGAACCGGGCAACTGTCAACACACTTGGCGCAGCGGATACAGGGGCTGCTCTCGGCCAGATAAACATCTTCATCGGTTAGAGCCAGGATACCTGAAGTTCCCTTAATGACGGGAATCTCAGGGTTGGGTTGGGCAATGCCCATCATCGGCCCGCCAATCACCAGCTTTAAGGTGTTTTCCTTTAACCCGCCGCATGATTCAACAACTTCACTGACCGGTGTCCCAACCCTGACGAGCAGGTTAGCGGGACGGTTGATTCCTGAACCGGTTACTGTCACTACCCTTTCAATCAGTGGTTTTCCTTCACGGACAGCATCGGTAATCGCTACCGCTGTGCCGACATTATGATTAACCACGCCAACCTCAAGCGGCAATCCGCCTGAAGGGACTATGCGTCCTGTTGTGACCTGGATCAGCATCTTTTCAGCGCCCTGCGGGTACTTGGTATGAAGCGGAGACACGGTAATGTTATCCTCTTCGGATACAGCTTGCTCCATTACCTTGATCGCATCGGCTTTATTATCTTCGATGCCGATTATGCCTTTCTCTGCACCTAAAGCTTTGATCATCATCTTCAGGCCGAAAACAATTTCTTCCGGCTTTTCGAGCATAACTCGATGATCGGCGGTAAGATAAGGCTCACATTCAGCTCCGTTAATAACCACAATATCGATTTTTTTATCCTCGGGGGGAGAAAGCTTGACATGGGCGGGAAAAGTAGCCCCGCCAAGACCGACGATGCCAGTTTCCTGAACCATTTTACGGATATCCCCGGGGGTAAGGTTGTCCGGGTTACCGGGCGGCTTAATGCTTTCATCCCATTTATCTTCCCCGTCAGATTCAATGGTGATTGACTCCACCGGACGGCCCAGGGGGTGATTATAAGGCCCGATTGCCGTTACTTTTCCCGATATGCTGGCATGAATCGGCGCTGAAACAAAACCGCTGCTTTCAGCAATTTTTTGCCCTTTTTTTACTTCAGCGTCGACTACAATCGACTCAAGCGGTTCACAGGGCGCTCCAATATGCTGCTGAAGGGGAATAACCACTTTTTCAGGGGGCTTCATCGTTTTAACCGCCATCGTTGCGGTTAATTCCTTATTATAATCCGGATGAACGCCTCCCTTAAAAACAGTGCTGCTCATTTATTTATGTTCACCCTTTCTTTGAATATAGTATTACTTATAAACAAATACCTATAAGCCATTCGAGAAATCTCTTTAAACTCCTGCAAAAAAGCTCTTTTTACAATCAAACCTTATAAAGGTTCTATAGATTAGAAGCAATTAACACTTAACCTGTCCTCATTAAAACCATTTTAGATTAAAAGCTAAGATCACAATCGCTGCTTAAAATAAGCGCGGATGTCGCTGACAGTGTAGAGGGAACCTGTTACCAGGACTGCGTCTTCGACAGTGGCCAACTCAAAAGCTTTTTCGAGCGCTGCCTCGTGTT
>SLHT01000253.1 GCA_007136055.1 Syntrophomonadaceae bacterium | reverse complement strand
TGGATGGTGATCCCGTCTTGCTCGATACGCTGTTCTTCGTCAAGCGTGATGATGAGGTTGTCTTTGGTTCCGAAATACTTCGCGGTCGCTACGAGCGGTTCGCATTCGCGTTTGAGCGTTGCCTGATGCGCCATGCTCATGCATACCTGAATGGCCATGATCGGTTTGCCACGGTCGTCGGAAACCAAAAAATCGGCTTCCTGGCGTTTGCTTCGGGTAAGATAGTAGCGCACCCGCGGATATTTGCGTCGCAGCCGCAGATATACCATGTTTTCGAGTGCCCGCGAATAGGAGCCGTCCCAGACCAGGCTGTTGCGGATGGCCAAGGACCAGTCAATGCAGTAGAGCTTCCGATAATTGCGCTCTTGTTCCTTGCTGGATTGGGAGTGTATCGGAAGGGTGAATAACAACCAGGCGTCCTCGGCCCAGGCGACATAGTCGCGCACGGCATCGCGACTGGTCGCGTATCCGCTTTGCTTGAGGAAGTCGTAGGCGCTTTTCAGGGTGTACGGTCGTCCGATATTGGACAGCAGGTTGTTGTAAAGATGGGTACATTGTCGCGGTTTGCTGACATTGAAGCGCTGGACAATATCCTTGAGGATCATGGTGTCGAAATACTCGCGCAAGAGCGCTTCACGCGAGAATTCCGGCGCAGCGGGCAAGGCGGGATAACCGCCCCACTTGAGGTAATCATCGAACAGCGACCGGATGACGGCCTGCCCTTTGGTGGACGCCGGTTTCTCTCGAAAATCCCTGAACCGCAGATATTCCGCGAACGATAGCGGATAGACAGCGGAAGATACCGATTTTCCGCGAAGCGCGGTGGCTATATCGTCCTTGAGCAACTTTGAGGATGAGCCGGTAACGATGACCTTCCACTGGACGTTGCGGGAGAGATCAATGACATATTCCTCCCAGCCACTGATGCGGTGAATCTCGTCGAACACAAAAAGAAGCGGTGTTTTGAGACCGAATGCGGGGTTGAGCTTCAGAAAGGTCTTCTGGATGAGCGTCAGGTCGGCGGCGGCCATGTTGGCAAGAATGGGATTGTCGAAATCCACGAGGCAAACATGGTCGAGTGACGGAAGGGTTCCCTGCCGGATCATTTCGTCGGCGACTTGAAGGACGCGGAAGCTCTTGCCGGATCGGCGGGCGCCAATGACGGTGGAGACCATCCTGTCCAGCAGATGAATGCCGCCTTCCCTGGGAACATACTCGGGAATCCCCATCTCCCGGAAGTCCTCAATCTTGCGCTGCAATTCTTGCTCTATCATCAGCAAATCCGTTTTGCGGCTAGTCGCTCGCCTCTAAATGGTAGTTTGGGTCTAATTTCTAGTCGTAAATGCGCCGCTGTGCCTGGCCGTTGTCCATTTCATCGTCCGACTGCAAGCCGAATCGGTCATCTGTTGTAACGCTTGTGGTAACTCTGTTCTCCCGCAGAGGCGCTGGGACGCGGGGGGGGGGGAGTGTGTGTGAGTGCGTGGGTGTGTGCGTTCGTGATTGAAACCAACCCACATACTCCCACACTCACATACTGCCTCCAGAACTCTGCGCCCCTGCGCCTCCGCGCGAGTCATTTCCATCTCCGATCTACAGCGCTAAACAGCACTCGATGGCAAGCATTAGCAATGAACTCCGAACGTCGTGGCATTCCTTCCAACCACGTTTGTCCCAGCATTCGCCGGACACGTCATCGGCTGCGCAGAACAAAACGCCCATAGGAATACCATGATGTTGGGCGACCGCCAACAGCGCCGACGCTTCCATGTCAACGGTGATGCAACCCTCGGTGCGGCGCTTGCTGACACGCCCCGGCGTCTCGCGATAGAATGCGTCGGTCGTCCATGTTTTGCCGCATACGTGCGGAACAGAACGGGCCGTCAGTACGCCCTGAAGCGCGTTGACCACTGCCGGATCGGCGGACACTTCGCGTTCCGGCGGCAGGTAATGGTAGGAAGTACCCTCATCCCGAACCGCCGCCGTGACGATGACAACGTGGCCCCGCGCAAGGTCGGCATCAAGGGTTCCAGCCGATCCGCAGGCAACGAACTTTCGACAGCCTCTGGCCATGAGTTCTTCGACGAAACCTGCCGCGAGCGGAGCGCCAAGTCCTGGTTGCATGATGCAAACCCGTTTCTCCTGGTGCTCAAGCGAGAAAAGAGGGTGTTTGCCCATCACGCTGCTGTGCTCCCCGATGACCTCCAGACGGCCAGCGCGTCGTAAACCTTCAATCGGATCGTGCGGAAAGCACAGCACGCACGCATCCGGGATGTCCGGTTGCGCCTTGATGCAGTCCGATGGCTTGACCACAACCCGTCGGTCCATATCGAATTCAAGTATGGGAACAGCTTCCATTGTTTACTCTGCGTCCCTGCGACACTGCGCGATTATCTCTTCAACTTTCCCAAACCCAGTCTCCCGCAGAGGTGCGGAGGCGCGGAGGTGGAAGGGGTTGAACCACGGAAAGGGAAACCACGGAGACTCAGAGGCACAAAGAGGTAAGGGAAAGTGTGTGGGTGCGTGATTGTGTGAATGAGTGTGGGCCGACGATATGATCGACTCTCGTACCCATATACCCCCAAACTCACATACACTCTTCATCATCTCTGCGCCCCTGCGCCTCCGCGCGAGATTCGAGGCACTCTATACGCGTTCATTCCTTGTCATTCAGTGGCGCACGCCGCTCGGCCTTTGCGGTCGCGCGCTTCACGTCGCGTTTTGTTTTCCGGCGGCCTTTCTTGCCCAGCGGAAACCGGTCGGGCGGCATGCTGGCTACAGTGCTTCGGCGGCTGCCCGTCAGCTCGCCGGTCTTTGGTATGTGAAACGGTTTCGCCTTGTTCTTCGAGCCCGCCACCGAGGCCAAGAGGGCCGCCCTGCGATAGCTGTGTATCCCCTTGCGCCGAGCTTGTGACATAAGCGGCAGACGCTCCTCCTGGGCGATCCGGTTCGCCAACTCCCACGTCGCTTCCTCCCCAGCGATCTGATCTGAGGGATGATTCTGGCTCTTGTGCAGAATGGCATGGGCAAGTTCATGAATCAGGGCGGTGCAGCAGAACGATTCCTTTCCGGCTCCGCCACACAGAATGTAGGCATTGCCATCAGCAGCGGCTGAACAGAATTTGGAATCCTCCCATTTCCGCTTCGTGTCGTAGATGACTTGCACTCCGATTTCCGCCGCCCGCACCCGCAGCCGTCGCACCCATTCCGGTGCCTCCTCGTCCGGCGTGTCTACCCAGTCAAGCGGAAAGAAGCTCGCCAGAATCTGCTTTTCACGCGGACGGTCAATCCGGCGACCCGTTACCCTCATCGGGTCCCGTCTGGGCTCTTGAGTGTCGCTCATGTTCTTACCTGTAGTTCCACACCGCATATCTTCGCCAGGCGACGCGCCTCGTCCCGTCCTTCAGGCGTCGCGTGCTCCAAGAGCGCGGCGGGCACGGTCACGGTGCGCGTGCCGGTCTTAATTTGGGCGTTCAGCCAGTTCAAAAATGCTTGGTCCGCTGCGTTCATTCAATAATCCCGCTGAGACGCTGTGACGCGGAGGGAAATTATGCCTTGTACTTGGTCTTCCGGCGAGCCTTCCAGGATCGGGTATTCTTTTTGCTGGTTGCGTTGTCGGTCTCCGGGCCGTGCGGAAAGCAAATCGTGCAGCCGCCGCGCTCATTCGAATATTCCATGCGAGCAAGTTTCACGTTCCCGACTTTCGGAGGCATCGCCGGGAACCCGAACTCGTCGGTTCCGAACGCTCGCGTTATTCCTCTTTTCGATCCTTTGCCCATGGTCTAACTTCCTGTTCTCTGTGCCCCTGCGCCTCTGCGCGATTTTATTCACGTGACCCAACAAAGCTCGGCAATTGCTGATTTGGACAGGCTTTGCCCGGTCGATTATGCAGTCAACACAACCGACCAGGACGTTTGTTTTATAAAAAAGTGAAGGCACGCAAATGCGCGTCTTCGACTGGAAAATTAAGCTTACTCGAACTTATGCAATGACTTTAATTGCGGTACCCGCAATTTTCAAACCGAGTTCAGAAAATAG
>SLHT01000121.1 GCA_007136055.1 Syntrophomonadaceae bacterium | reverse complement strand
TATTACCCTTAAAGAAAGCGGTACTTACACTGATTTTGCCAATATCAACCTCGGAGGCGTAAAACCAGACGGTACAGATGGAGTAAACGATGTAACCTACCTGCTTCTGGAAGTGATTGATGAAATGAGGCTGCTGCAACCCAGTACAAATATCCAGGTCAGTAAAAAAAGCCCGGAGTTGTTTCTAAAGAAAGCAGGAGAAGTGATCAGAAAAGGGTGGGGACAGCCTTCGGTTTTTAATGTCGAAGCCGTGATCCAGGAACTGCTGATCCAGGGAAAATCTCTTGTTGATGCCCGCAGTGGCGGCACGAGCGGCTGTGTGGAAACAGGGGCTTTCGGTAAAGAAAGTTATATCCTGACCGGATACTTTAACCTGACCAAGGTGTTGGAAATAACTTTGAATCGGGGTAAAGACCCACAGAGCGGAAAATTGATCGGCCTGGACACAGGAGATCCGTGTTTGTTTGAAAGCTTTGAACAGCTAATGGACGCTTTTGAAAAGAATCTGCGGCACTTCATGGATATAAAAATAGAGGGCAACGAGGTTATAGAAAACCTCTACGCAGATCAGATGCCGGCCCCTTTTTTGTCACTGCTTATCGATGACTGCATTAAAAATGGAAAAGACTATAATAACGGAGGCGCGCGTTATAACACCAATTACATCCAGGGGGTCGGTATCGGAAGTATAACCGATAGCCTGACCGCATTGAAACTACATCTTTATGATCAAAAAAATATCTGCTGGGATGAGCTGCTTCGCGATTTGCACAATGATTTTAGCGGCAATGAACAAACCAGGCAGTTTTTAATTCATAAAACACCACACTACGGTAATGATGATCATTATGCAGACAGTATTATGCAGGACGTATTCAGATGTTTTCACAGCATCGTTGACGGCAGGAAAACTGCGCGCGGCGGAACTTACCGCATTAATATGCTCCCTACGACCTGTCATGTCTATTTCGGATCGGTAATCGGAGCAACTCCTGATGGAAGATCGGCATTTGCGCCTTTATCAGAAGGCATTTCACCCGTTCAGGGTGTCGATCTGAACGGACCGACAGCCGTTATTAAATCAGCTGCCAAAATGGACCATTTGCTTACCGGCGGGACACTGTTAAACCTCAAATTCTCACCACAGGTTCTTGCCGGAGATAAAGGCCTGCAGAGCCTTATTGACCTGATTCGTTCATACTTCAGGCTGGACGGTCACCATATCCAGTTTAACGTTATAGATACCGAGACTCTAAAGAAGGCTCAGCAGAATCCGCAGGATTACCGCAACCTGATCGTCCGCGTAGCCGGTTACAGTGATTATTTTAACAACCTGAGCGAGCAGCTCCAAAATGAAATTATCAACAGGACCGCACACGATATACATTGACAAAAATGCACAAATCGAATAAAATAACCTTGCAAAGGGGAGTAGCTCAACTGGCAGAGCAGCGGTCTCCAAAACCGCAGGCTGCGGGTTCAAGTCCTGTCTCCCCTGCCACTTAATAATAATGAGATGCTGTAACACTATGCAGCATCTCATTAAATATGTAAATGCTTTATGGGAATCAGGGTCTGCAAAATGTCATTAACAATCATGGAGCGGACAGCAGGCCTGATATATTAATAGTTCCGTTTTTATACGGGATGTATTTATGATTTGAGAATAGTGGTTATAAAAGGTCTTCTGTTAAAACTTATCAAACCCGAAGATGGGGTATAAAGGCGCATCAGTGTTGGGGCGTGTAAAATGAAAATACTGATCAACAACAGTTTATAAAGTTTAATCCAATAATCCAAAGAGGTGTTAATTGATATGTCTACCACAGCTGAAATTATTAGTTTGACCGAAAAATACAGTGCCCACAATTACCTTCCCCTACCTGTTGTGCTGTCAAAAGGTGAGGGGGTTTGGGTCGAAGATCCTGAAGGAAACCGTTATATGGATATGCTCAGCGCCTATTCAGCAATGAACTTTGGCCACCGCCATCCCAGTATAATTCAGGCCCTCAAAGAACAGGCTGATAAGATAACTGTTACATCCAGGGCCTTTCATAATGATCAGTTGGGTGATTTCTGCCGGATCCTGTCTGAAATGACAGGAAAACAGATGGTATTACCGATGAACACGGGCGCGGAAGCGGTTGAAACTGCCATCAAAGCGGTGCGCAGGTGGGCATACCGGGTTAAAAATATCCCCGCTGATAAAGCAGAAATTATTGCCTGTAACGGTAATTTCCACGGCCGAACAACCACCATTGTATCATTTAGCTCCGATCAAAGTTATTGTTCAGACTTCGGTCCTTTTACACCCGGGTTTAAGCTAATCGAGTATGGCAGCATCGAAGCGCTAAAAACGGCCATTGGCCCAAACACTGCGGGCTTTCTTGTTGAACCGATTCAGGGCGAGGGAGGCATTATTATTCCTCCTGAAGGATACCTGAAGGAGGCATATGAACTTTGCCGTGAAAACAATATTATGTTCATGGCCGACGAGATCCAGACTGGTTTTGGACGAACCGGAAAAATGTTTTGTTGTGACTGGGAAGGCGTAAAACCCGATCTTTACATCCTCGGCAAGGCTCTCGGCGGGGGTGTCCTGCCGATATCTGCAGTTACTGCCGATGAAAATGCGCTCGGGGTTTTTGAGCCGGGATCACACGGGTCAACTTTTGGCGGAAACCCCCTGGCCTGCGCGGTTGCAATTAAGGCCCTGGAAGTTCTGGACAAAGAGGAACTGGTAAATAAATCTGCCGCACTCGGCAAATACTTTAAAGATGAACTGAAGAAAATAAAGAACCCTGCTATTGCCGATGTCAGGGGTAAAGGTATGATGGTCGGGGTTGAACTGACCGGAAAAGCCAGGCCGTACTGTGAACACCTTATGAAACTGGGCATTCTGGCCAAAGAAACCCACGAAAATGTAATCAGGCTGGCGCCGCCTTTGATTATCAGTAAAGATGATCTGGAGTGGGCCCTGGAAGCGATCAAAAAAGTTTTTGCCTGACAAAAAGCTGGAACTATGCTCTGAACAAAGTGTAAGGAAGGACACCGGTATTATACTATTGTTAAACAGGAGGATTTAAAATGATTCCTGACTTTAAAAATGAAATACCGACAGATTTTTCCGTGGAAGAATACAACAGCTCCATGCTTGAGGCCATCAAAATGGCTAAAGACGAATCTGGCCGTGTTTATGAACTGGTAATAGGAGGAAAGAAGATTGCAAGCAAAGAAAAGCTTACATCAATTAACCCTTCAAACACCGATCATGTAATCGGTTATGCATTTACTGCCGACCGGGAATTAGCCGAACAGGCTGTGAATTCTGCCTTGAAATCATTTGAGGAATGGAGAATCGTATCTCCGCATATCAGGGCCCGTTATCTTTTTAAGGCGGCAGCAATTATGCGTAAACGCAAAGCAGAGCTCACTGCAACCATTGTTCTAGAAAACGGCAAAAATTGGACTGAAGCAGACGGAGATGTTGCTGAAGCAATTGACTTTTTGAATTTTTACGCAACAAGGGCTCTTCAACTGGCAGAAAGGCAGCCTTTAGCAAGGATTGAAGGAGAAGACAACGAGTTATATTACATCCCGCTAGGAGTCGGGATAGTCATTTCCCCCTGGAATTTCCCCCTGGCTATTTTAACCGGCATGACTGTCGGTCCCCTGGTTATGGGCAACACTATTGTCCTTAAGCCGGCCAGCACTACTCCTGTGATAGCCGCTAAATTTATGGAGATTATGGAAGATGCAGGCTTGCCTGACGGAGTGATCAACCTTGTTTTCGGCAGCGGCAAAGAGATTGGAAACTACCTGGTTAAACATCCAAAAACACGATTTATAAATTTCACCGGTTCCAAAGAAGTGAGTCTTTTTATTGTTGAAGAAGGCAGCAAAATTCAAAAGGGGCAAAAATGGATAAAACGGATCAGCGTAGAAATGGGCGGTAAAAATGCCATTATTATAGACAGCGATTCTGATCTTGATTCCGCAGTTAACTGTGTTATAACTTCGGCCTTTGGTTTCCAGGG
>SLHT01000113.1 GCA_007136055.1 Syntrophomonadaceae bacterium | reverse complement strand
CTATCCTAAAATAATAGTTAATAGCAAGCAGCCACTCGTTATTTTCAAAATAATCGACATCAAAAGAAAGGGCAACCCAATCGAGGGTAAAAACATCTGATTCCTCAACAACCCAGACTAAAAGGCCGTCATAACTGTAATCCTCGGTAAATTCGACAATAAAGCCAAGCTCTGATTCAAAAAGATCAGGCCCGGCTATTACTTCGCCGCTCGACAAATCAAGGTGGCCATGGCTTAACCAGGGCCAGTAGTAGGTCGCCGGAGCCTCTGCTTTTTCTTCAGCAGGCTCTTCATCAACAGGCTCTTCAATAACCGGATCCTCTATTTCGTTATCTTCAAGCATTTCTATATCGTCTTCAAGCAGATCTTCAATAACCCCGGGCTCGGGGTCACAACCTGTAATAGCAAATAAATAAATGAGCACAAAGAGGGATAAAAGCAGCAATTTTGAAACCTGTTTTGCACCCACAACAATACATCTCCTTTTTGCTTTTTACTTTCTCCACCATAAATTTATCTGAAACACTATAATTTGCCGGAGAATTTATCTATATTCCACTTCGACAAAACAACTATATAACCTGCCGCTTTACTTTGATAAAACAGGGCAAGCCAGGGGAAGCAAATATAATCAACAGCAGGCAAAACATACATAATATTTATAAGGGCCAGACAAGCATGATCAGGGGAATCCCGACCAGGACAATAATTATTTCCAGGGGCAGGCCCATGCGCCAGTAATCGCTGAACTTATAGCCGCCCGGCCCCATGACCAGGGTATTCGACTGGTGGCCGATCGGGGTCAGGAAAGCGCATGAGGCGCCGACTGCCACACTGATCAGAAAAGGATCGGCAGATGCACCCATGCCTCCCGCCACACTAATCGCAATGGGAGCCATTAACACGGCAGCGGCAGCATTATTAACCAGGTCGGATAGAAACATCGTTCCGACCAGGACCACCGTGAGTGTAATCCAGGGAGCGGCGCTTCCGGATATATTCAGAATGCTTGTCGCAATTAGCTGCGCGCCACCAGTGGTTTCAAGAGCCTGGCTGACCGGAATCATTGCCCCGAGCAGGACAATCACAGGCCAATCGACACTTTCATATATTTCACTTAATGACAGGAATCCGGTTAAAACCAGAACCAGGGCGGCCGCAGTAAAGGCAATCTGAATGGAAAGAGTGCCTGTTGCCGCTAAAGTCAGGGCTGCCGCAAAAATGGCGACAGCGAAGACAACCCGCGGCGGCTGCCCTACCCTCAAGCCCCTTTCAACCAGGGGAAGCAGGCCGAGGGTGGGTAGGACCTCCTGCAAAATCTCAACCGGACCCTGCAGTAGTAAGACATCACCAACCCGGAAAGAAATATTATCGGGACTTGAACGCAGGCGGCCGCCCTGCCTGGCCAGGCCGATCAGGTTGACCCCGTAACGGGAGCGCAAATTTAGAGTTTTTGCCGTTCGCCCTTCCATCACCGAATCCCTTGTGATCGTCGCCTCCATTATGGTTATTTCATCTGAACTAAGAGCTTCTTCCCCTGATTTAACGGATTCGGCCAGTTTAAGACCGGTTGCATTAAGTAGTTCCTGTAAGTCTTCAGCATTGGCCCTGATGATCAGGATATCATTTTCCTTAAAAGTTCGTTGCCTTGAAGGAGCAGGAAATTTTTGCTCTCCACGCTGATGACCAACGACGGTAACATCGCCATCGGTCGCATCTTCCAGATCACGGATCCGCTTACCGGTCAGGGTTGACTTTTTCGGGACGCGAACTGCGGTGATATAATCATCTATTTCAAAAAGTTCTTCACGCGAGACCTGCCCCTTGCGTTTTGGAAGCAGGCGCCACCCGGCCAGAATAATAAAGAGGACTCCGGCCAGCGCTATGCCGGCGCCGACAGGGGCATAATCGAACATCCGAAAAGGCATACCCGCCTCTGTTTCTGTCCTGATAATAGAAATGATTATGTTGGGAGGAGTGCCGATCTGGGTCACAAGCCCGCCGAGAAGCGAACCGAAGGCCAGGGGCATCAGGTAAAGTGAAGGTGAAACCTCATTCTTTCTAGCCATGCGGATGGCCACAGGCATAAAGAGGGCCAGGGCTCCAATGTTATTCATAAAACCGGAACAGATCGTAACGGCGGAAACCAGCACCGCAAGTTGGGTAATCGCGTTTTCTCCCGCTTTCGACATCAGGCGGACGATATAATCAACCATGCCTGAATTAAAGAGAGCCCGGCTTAAAATTAGCACAGCGGCAACCGTGATAACAGCAGGATGCCCAAAGCCGCTGAAAGCATCAGGAGCCGGAACCAGGCCGGTAATGGTAACCAGCAGCAGGGCAAAAAGGGCCACCAGATCATAACGCCAGCGGCCCCAAATAAACAGAACCAAAACCAGGGCCAGGGTAGCAAAAACAATATTTTGATCAGTCTGCATTGCAACCTCCGTAAAAACAAACTAAATCTGCATTATATAAGTTCAATAATTTGAACCGCGGTTCCTTTTTTATGCTTATTTATGATTCAGGCAAATTTATGCTAAAGGGGCCAAACTACCAGGATCAACGGGACGGCAGCAAGAGCGATTATTATAGTCAGCGGAAGACCCATTTTCCAGTAGTCGCCAAAATGATAGCCACCCGGCCCCATAACCAGCGTGTTCGACTGGTGTCCGATTGGGGTGAGAAAAGCGCAGGATGCCCCGACCGCAACAATCATCAACAGAGGATCAGCAGAGACATTGAGCCCCACGGCGATACTGATCGCAATAGGAGCCATCAGCAGTGCAGCCGCAGCATTGTTTACAACGTTCGAAAGAAGCATGGTAATTACAAGCAATATTGTCAGGATGAAATAGGGTGTAAAACCACCGGCTAACCCGTAAATGGCGCTGCCGATTGTTTCGGCCCCACCGGTTGTTTCCAGGGCCTTGCTGACAGGAATCATCGCTCCGAGCAATACAATTATCGGCCAGTCAATGCTGTCATAGATTTCCCGCAGGTTTACTAAGCCAGTCAACAGCATTAAAACAGCTGCGGTCATAAATGCAACCTGAATGGGCACAAAACCTAAAGCAGTAGAGCCCAGGGCTGCCGCAAAAGTGACCATGCAAAGGAAAACCCTCCTGGGCTGCCCCAGACTTAAGCCCCTCTCCACCAAGGGCAGGCAGCCCAGTGACGACATCACCTGCTGAAGGACTTCCATCCTTCCCTGCAAGAGCAAAACATCACCGGCCCGAAAGCGGACCTGGTCAGGACGGGCTTTTAGCTGAACCCCTTCTCTAGATATACCCAGCAGGTTAATACCGTAAACAGAACGCAGGTTTAATGAGCGTGCAGTCTGTTTCACCAGGACTGAACTTGCGGTAACAACAGCTTCAATAACGCTAATCTCATCGGAACGCAAATCCTCGGCGCTCAGTTTTCTTGACGCCGTCAGTTCAAGCCCGGTTACTTCCAGGAACTCATTCAAATCTTCTGCATTAGCCTTGATTATAATATGATCACCCTCAGCAAAAACTCGATAGGGTGAAAAAAAAGGAAGTTTCCTTTTATTACGGACATGCCCGACCACGGTGACATCCCCTGCGGTGGCATGGCCGAGATCAAGCAACCTTTTGCCGGCAGACTTTGATCCTTCAGGGACATAAACCTCTGTAAGGTAGTTATCCACCGTAAACAGGTCTTCAGGGGCAAGGCGCCCTTTCCGACAGGGAATGAGCCGCCAGCCCGCAATAACAATAAAAACAACGCCTACAAGGGCCACCCCAGCGCCCACAGGAGCAAAATCGAACATACGGAAAGGAGCCTGGACAGCAGTTTCCGCCCTGTACAGAGAAATTATAATATTTGGCGGGGTGCCGATCTGGGTCATCAAGCCCCCGAGCAGAGAACCGAAGGCCAGGGGCATGAGGAAAACAGAAGGCGACCGATTGCTTTTACGGGCTATCCGAATTGCTACAGGCATAAACAGGGCCAAAGCCCCGATATTATTCATAAATGAGGAACAAACTGTTACAGCCGCGATCAGGGTTGACAGCTGAACATGCAGCTGCTGATTGATTCCGGACATCAACCTGACGATGGAATCGACTATGCCGGCATTCATCAAGGCCCTACTGATAATTAATACTGCCGCAACCGTTATCACGGCCGGGTGGCTAAAGCCCTGGAAAGCCTTTTCAGCAGGGATAAGGCCCAACAGGGTAAGGGAAAGCAGGGCTATAATAGCAACGAGATCATAACGCCAGCGACCCCAGGCAAAAAAAACCAGCGCTAACACAAGAATGGCAAAAACAGTATATTGCTCTACCATGAGGCTTTTTCTTCCCTTCTATTAAGTTTTGCCTCGACCGGCCCTCTTCAATGAATCTTTCAGGCATCTTTTAAAGGTAGCAATATAATATCCCGAATCCTGACCTATGATCAATAGGAAACCATGTGTGTGAAATAAATTTTTCCCCTTCCCCGGTCAGGAAGTTTGTTGTATAGTAGTGCATAGCCTCTACTGGAAAGTTGGTTGCTATGATCAAATATCTGCCTTACCTCGCCGGAATAGGAGTTGCCCTGACCTGGGGCTTTTCTTTTATGTTCACCCGTGGAGCCCTCGATTACCTGGACCCTTTTCACCTGCTGGGGCTCAGGTTTGCAGCAGCAGTTGCCACCATGGCCCTGCTAAGAATGCTGGGTATTATTAAGATAAAGGTTATCCCGAGAGATTATTTAAACCTGCTTCCCCTGGCCTTTTTTCAACCGATCCTGTATTTTGCAACTGAAACCACTGGCGTGCTGCTTACTTCCGCCTCTTACGCCGGGATGATGATCGCGATCATCCCCATTTTTGTCGCCATTTTGGCCGTACTGATCCTGCGCGAGTATCCAAACCGGCTACAGGTAGTTTTTATCCTCGCCTCAGTGGCAGGAGTGATATTTATCATCTACATGGATACCCAGTCTATTGCCGGTGTTAACCCCCTGGGCACCCTGGCCTTATTGGGAGCAGTAGCCGCTGCAGCCTGTTATAACATTGCTTCGCGCAAGGCATCTGCCAATTATGAGCCAATTCATACAACCTGGGTAATGATGGTCGTCGGGGCAGTAACCTTTAATATAATTAGCCTGGGACAGCATTTAAGCGCCGGTAATATGGGCGCATACCTTACCCCTATGGCCGCTCTCTGGACTTCCGTATTGTACTTAGGAGTTGTATCTTCAGTGGCGGCCTTTTTCATGTATAACTACTTGCTCAGTAAAGTTACCGCTGCCCAGGGTTCTGTCTTTGCCAACATGGTTACCGTCGTGGCTATCTCCGCAGGTGTTATTTTCCGCGGAGAAACAGTTTTCTGGTATCAACTTGTTGGCACCGCTGCTATCCTGACCGGTGTGTGGGGCACAAACCGCTTTGCCCCCGCCCCGCGGGAGTACCATGAAGCTGAAGCTGTCCTGGAAAACCCGCTTAAACAAAACAAACCTTAATGAAATAATACCAGACAGGGCGTGCTGCTCCGGGTGAAGAAAAGGTTTTCCCTACCTTGCATAAAGTGTTTTAACCGGTAAGTTTCAACATTTCGGTCAGATCTGAAATGTTTTTCTATCCCGGCTGCAAATAATTTGGATTACATGCCGTCCTGTCAGCATTGAACCGGGTAATCCCGCCGGCGGTTCGACCCACTGCCCAACCTGGTAAAAGTTATTTAAACCCGGAAGCTCCTTGGGTATCTTGAACCTTCCCACCTCGGGCGGCACAATCCAGGCCATATAAGAGCCTTTCCAGACTCCCGTATAGCGTGAGTAAGTTATCGGGGTTGCCACATCTACCACTTCAACCTGATCTTTTACTGCAGGAAAACGTTTTTCAACCTCACTTATAACCAATTCTGCCAGTTTTTCTTTCTTCTCACGGTAGCGCTCTTTATTATCTGCCGAAGCCGCCCAGTGCTCGTAAGAAGAAAAAAGGGTCGCCCTGAGCACTGCTTTACCGGCAGGAGCCAGGGTCGGATCAAACGAAAAATTAGTCAGGTAGAGATAGCGGTTATGTTCATGGCCCAGGGTAATCGGGCTGTCAAGTTCGACCACTACATTTTCCGCTTCCCCTGAAAGTTCACTGTTAACGCCCAACGATACCTGAACCGAAGAATAAACGGGAAGGTGGGCAAAACTTTCATCGATCTTTGCCGTGCGGTAGCGGCTGTTTAACATTCCATAAATGGTACTGTGCAGATCAGCCGCCGAGATAATTATATCACCATAAACCTTGCTGCCGTCTTTAAGGAGCAGGCCGACAGCCCGGTTATCCTCGATTAGGATTTCCTCCACACCGCACTGATAGTTTAACTTGCCGCCCAGCTCAAAGAAACGGTTTTCCAGTAAGCGGGCAAAGACAAGTGAACCGCCTTTGGGAAACCCCGCATCTTTACTGTGCAGTGAAGCCAGGGTGCTGATCAGGCTGATCATAGAATAGCCGGAAGGCATAACTAAGGAAAGCGCTTCCTTTAAAAAGGGATCTTCTATTTGCTCCAGGTACTCTTTGATAGATACGCGCGAGAGCCGGCCCATAACTTTTAACATCGGCATCATACTGAAGAGCATAAGAGGCACATCCCAAAACTTGTAGAGTTCGGTAGGTTTTTCCAGGGGAAAACTCCCCTTTGCAACCACCCTGGCTGCACCGGTAATGCTTTTGATTGCCAGTTCATCGGCAGGAGAATGATTGATCAGATGTTCCTCAAGGCGATCCAGATCTGAATAGATGTGCAGCACTTTACCGCCGCGATTCTCAATGCTCATAAAAATATCATGATCAATTATTTCCAGATCTTCAATGGCACATACTTCTCTCCAGAGACGGTTAAACTGACTGCCCGGCCTGGTTCCCACCAGCCAGTGAATGCAGCCGTCAATTGTGTAGCCCTTTCTCTTCCAGGCAGTGCAGAGACCGCCCGGCAGGTCATGCTGCTCGTAAATTTCAACGTCATAACCGTTTCGGCAGGCATGGATTCCTGCCGAGAGCCCGGCCATCCCGGCCCCGATAATCAGTATTTTTTTGGCCATCGTTTTAACCTCCTAACGTTTCTTTGTTGCTGCATACGAAACAACTGCCTTAATTTTGCTCGCGGCTGTAATGCTTCTCCCCCCGGGTTCAGGACCCCGGATTTAAATACACAACCACGTCTTTAAGCGCTTCAAGATCCTCCAGGGGGTTTCCCTGCACGGCAATCAGAGCGGCCCTGTAACCCCTGTCAAGGATCCCGATTTCCTTATTGAAACCAAGGATTCCTGCATTAGTGGACGTGGCAGCTTTTAATACTTGCCTGTTTGTCAGTGATGCTGCCTTGTAAAGCATCAGCTCTTCAATTAGGTTATGGGCATGGCTTACCCCTCCGGCCCCTGAATCTGTGCCCACACCCAGGGGTACACCGAGTTCGAGAGCAAAGTTGAGCTTTTCAATCTGTTCTTCATAGGTCTTGCTAATCACATCTATCTCAAGCGGAGTGCGCAGATCTAGCAGCGGCTCCCTGGCCTGGACAGCGACCGGAATGATTGTCGGAACCCAGGCTATTTGCTTTTCAGCCATAAGTTTTAACGACTCAGGGCGGGCAAAATAACCGTGTTCGATTGAATCGACATCAGCATCTACCGCCAGGTCAACTGCTGCAGCCGAGCTGGCATGGGCCATGACCTTTAAATTCCGCTCGCGGGCACAAGATACGATATATCTTAGCTCATCCAGTTGCATCAGCGGCCCTTTAACTGAACCGTACTCAATAAAGCTGACTACTCCCGAAACAACAACCTTGAGCTGATCGGCGCCGGAAGCCCATATACGTTCAACCATAACAGGAATTGCTGCCCTGTTATGGTAATCCAAACCGAGAAAAGAGCCGTAACCTCCCTGGGCTCTGATCGCCTGACCGGTAGCCACGATACGCGGTCCCGGGCATTGTTCGCTCTCCACAAGGTGCCTGGCCTCCAGGTTAATACCCCGGCAATCACCGCCATCTCGGACTGCACCGATCCCTGAACTGATCATTTCTTTTAGCTCCTGCCTGATCCTACCCTCTAAGGAAACACGGTCATCCCACATAACCCGGGACCGGTTGAAATCTTTTCCATCCAGGGCCAGGTGAACATGAGCATCAATAAGGGCAGGAAGAAGGGTCGTTCTCTCTTCTAATGCATAAAAACGTGGGTGGTTTAGTACAGAAGCGGGCAGATAATCTTGCTGCACCACCCGCTGTGAGACAATAAAGCTGTTTTTAATTTCGAGCAGGATATCTTTTTCAGGGACAAGGTCAGGGCCGGCCAAGGCGAGGGGAGCCCAGAGATAGTAGTCCAGTAAAGGCTTTATTGTTATAGTTCGCATAGTTTTCTGTTACCAAAACCTTGTATAGTTATGCATGCTTCGTTAATAATGTATCGTCTGGATTGTTTCAAGCAGCGGCAGTTTAATAACCTGACCGGGCAATGGTTTCCTGCTGAATTTCTGACTGACCTAATGTAATTTTTTCCTACTTTCCTTATTAAAAATGGCCTCTGCTTCGTTTCAGGACAGCGGCGCTACCCACTTTTATAATCCTCACCCCGGCCGGCAAGCAAGTATATTGCTGAGCCGAAAAAAATAATGGCAATAATAGCGATCCACGCTGTTTTCGGTAAGTACTTAACATTTTCCCGCGGCAGCAAGTCTGTTATCGCCCAGGCGATTAAACCCAGGTTAATGACAAACAACGCAGCAATAATGAGTATAGTATATTCCGGCAATTTATTTTTAACCCCCTTCATATCTATTATGCCTGCCTATCAAGAATATATTATTCAACAACCCGACCAAATTACCCTTTATACACCTGCCCCGCCCATTATAGCACAGCAACGACCAGGACGGGCTGACGAGAGAACAGCCGAACCTTACAAAGATGGACTATATAAAAACAAAAAGAATCCTGCCCTATCAAGAAGGCAGGTTATTTACTGAATCAAAGCTAACAACCTTTTAATAAACAAACTTTTTCAACATACCCCGGCTGCGGGGAGAAAGGCCGAATCTTTCAATCTCTTCAGCCAACCGGAGAGCGTTCCCGTAACCGCCAATATAACCGTTAATGCGAGCGGCAGCTGTTGATTCGACAAAGTCGCGGAAGTCAGGATAATAGGCTATCAGCTCATCAGCTAATTCAGGCCGGGCCTGCAGGTAATACTTCTGATGATAGTCTTCAGCCAGATAGAATTTTTCTAAAGATACTATTTCGGTGGTTACTTTTTGGCCAAGCATATTCTCAAGAGCCGCTTTGCTCTCCAAAGCCAGGTTCTCCTGGTCTTGATTATGAGTAAAAATTGCGGCCCTATACTGCCTCGACCAGGCCTTCCCGGTAGGATTGTGATTATCCCAGAATATCTCCAGTAGATCCTCATAAGAGAGCAGGGCAGGGTCGTAATCAACCTGGAACGCCTCGGTGTGATCCCCTAAATTGTGATAGGTTGGGTTCTCCAGACTACCGCCCGTATAGCCGACACGGGTACGGTATACTCCTTCCATTTGCCCGAACCGGGCATCAGGGCCCCAAAATCAGCCCATAGCCAGGGTAGCCGTTTCCAGGTTTCCGGGAACATCCTTATCAATCGGGGGCATGGTCAGTTCGGAAATATCTTTTTCAGGTTCCATTATAGGATCTTCCTCTCCAATTATTGTTTGCAGACCCTGCTGATCGGGATCAGGGCTTTTTGTTGCTTGATCGGCACATGCTGTTATCATTGCCAGCAACAGCAGTAAAACCAGGGCTGCTGTTATCGGGCATCTTGCCTGGCAAGATACCGGCTTAAAAACCCACTGGCCTGTTATTTGTTTAATTTTACTGGTTTTCTTCTGCAGGTCCTTCACCTTCTTCGTTAAGTTCATCATCTCCGCGCATTTCAGCCAACCTGAGCTGGGCATCCGCATAGAACTGATCGCTTTCTTGTACTGCTTCATAGTATTTCTCGGCTTCGGCGTGATCACCCAGCAGGTAATGGGTCCGACCGATAATGTATGCCATGGGGCTTCTGTCGCCCTGTTGTTTTTTCATTTTCTGTTCAAGGTCAAATATTTCCCTTCCATAATGATCTGCTGCAGATTTGTTGCCAGCTTCAATATAAAATTCGACCACATTCAATCTTGAAAAAGCAGGACGGACATAGCTGCCCTCGGAGTGGGGACGCATCTCAATCAACCGATCAATATGGGAAAGGCCCTCATCTACATCTACATAACTCATCATCAAATCGCCATAACGGACAAAATAGGTGGGGTTGTATGGCTCCATTTCATAAGCTCGCTGCGCCAGGTAAAGAATTGTTTCATGATCAACAGCAGACTGTATTCTGCGAGACTGATCTTCAATTAATACCGAAAGGTTATGATAGTTCTCTGCGCGGAAGGGATCAAGCCTGATCGCCTTTTCCATTTCAGTAATGGCCAGCTTTGTATTGCCCCGTTCCATAAGCCTTTGTGAGTCCCAGGTAGCATCAAGACCGTTTAATAAAACTACCGAGTAGATTGACAGGAACAACCCCGTGATTAAACCGACTACTCCTATGACCGTACCCGCCCCAGCTTTGTTTTTTACGATTTGCAACTTTTCAAACCACTGGATTTGATCAAGGCTGCGACCGGCCCCAAGTAAAACGAATAGGAATATCCCTACAGCTGCCATAGAAAAGTTCCAGTCAATTACACTGTGCACACCCAGAGCTGTAACCGGTAAAAAAATCGCTGTCCAGTACTGCCATTTCCCGGCAGAAGCCCTTTCTTTAAGGCAGTTGCGGATAAAGGCAGCTGCAAAGCTGATCCAAATCCCAACAAAAGCCAGGAATCCGAATATACCGGCTTCTATCCACACCTGCAAATAATGGTTATGAACTTCCCGGGAGTGATAGGTCTGATCCTGGTAAGCCCTGTAAAGAGCATCCCAGGCCCCTCCACCTGCGCCCAGCACCGGGTAGTCCCTGATTACTTTAACAGCATCTTCAAATATTTCTAAGCGGCGGTCAAGGTTCCGATCCCTGGAGTAAGAAAAGATGCGGTCATAGTAGCGATCCGGCAAAATGCGGCTCATCGCAAAGTAAAGTTGTTGATCTCTTTCCGGGCTGCTGAGAATAACCGACCTGGCTGTGAAAGATGTTCCGGGATAGCCGTTATATAACTTTATAGTCAGACGTGTTGTTTCCTCACCGGTTTGAAAGGTTAATACCTTCTCCTGCCAGCCGTCTGTTGCCGTCCCGCGGTAGTCTAAAAGTTTTTCATCTCTATAGCCGGGAAGGCCTCCAAAAACCTGGACCCCCCATGAATATTCGGGCTGCTCAAATTCTGGAGGAAAATTTTCCTGAGCATTGATCTCCAGCGAGAGTTGATATGTCTCATTAGCCTCAACATTTTCGATGACCTGCTCAAAAGATTGCATTTGGGCAGTTTCCTGAACAGAGCGCCCAAGATGTAATGGTCCCATCAAAGGAACTGCAACGACTATTATGATCGCTGCGGCGATCAAAGTCAGGGATATAGAACCTATAGCAATGCGCAGCTTACGACTCTGGGCAAAGTAAAGCTCTACTAAAAAGCCCATGATTACAGCAAGGACAACTGAAGCAGCAATTAAAATCCAGGCCTGGGCAGGTGTATCTGAGCGAAATACGGGATCGATTAGCAGGGCTGCCGGTACCGCTACCAGGCCGGTTGCTCCCAGAAATAGCAGCGAACGCAATTTCTGCCCCGGCGCTGACGCAATAATTAAAAGCAGAGCGAGCGGCGGAAGCAGCAACCAGGCGCCCCTGGAAAAGGTGAGCACTACGGTCATTAACATTAAAGCAGCAGGCGCCAGGTAAAGCGCTCTATAGCGTTTAACGGCTAGAGGAGCCAGACCAAGATTTAAAAAATATGCCGCCATAAGGTAAGCCGCGGCAGTATTGGCATAACCCATGGGAGAAGCAATCCGGTTCGAAGCATAAGCCCCGACAAAATCCCAGTGCCCCGCTGCCACACCAAGACTGGCTATAGTAATAACTGTAGCGGCAGCTATAAGCAGGTGTAAAATCATATTCAAACCAGGGGGTATACTTGAAACGTTATCTGTATTTTCATGTTTTTGATGTGTCTTCTGCAAGGGAAAACGCCAATGGCGGCAGATATCAAGCGCCACCAGGTAAACAACCAGGTAAGAACCTATTTTAAGCAGCTCTTCGAGGGCCTCTCGCTTATGAACAGCAATGAAGAAGGATACGAAATAAGCCGCCAGCAAAATTAAAATACAGATATCCAGAGGGGTTTCAATCAAGCGGCTATCTTTATTAAATATACGGAATAAACCCCATACAATTAACAAGGCAAATATAAAAATCTGGGCCTGCAATAACTCACGTGGAAAGAAGAGCCCGCGCTGAAAAGGACCGACGAAAAGTAATAGTGCAACAGCTACCAGCATTACTACCAGGGCAATGACTTGAACCCGATCTTCGAACGGCCTATTCTTTAAAGGCCCACTTACTCTCCGGCTTTTGACAGTTTCTTTTTTAGGTGACTGATCCGCTACCTTGTTTTTTTTATGCTTAGCTGATGATTTACGTGACAAATTGTTCCCTCCAGCAGGTGTTTTTTCCCTACATCGATAAACCTATACCTTCGATATGAAACTTATATTATTATAACCTGTAAAAACCAAAAAGAAAAATAAGGTGTTTCGTTCACAGTCTAATAATAAGTGTACTGTTGTTAAAAGGCTGCCCGGGAATTTTCGGACAGCCTTATAAACATTTTTAACTGCTTGAGCCAAAAACTTTGTTTAAGCTTGGTTATTCCTCATAAATATCATCAGGAACATTGCCTTCATAGGTATTGTCCTCAGTAACCTGCAGGGATGCCCCCCCAGAGGTATGCACTGCCCCGCCTGTACTGGCCCTGTTATTTTCAAAGCTGTTATTGTTTAAAACAACGACAGAACCCAGTTGAGCATAGATACCTCCACCATCACGCCTTGCCTCATTGTTCCTGAAGATATTTCCCTCTACGGTTGGAGAAGATTCCTGAATTAACAACCCGGCACCATTACCCTCTGTTTCGTTTTCTGTAATCATATTGTCGATTATTGAAGGCTCAGAACCTTCGCTAATTAATAAACCGCCGCCATGCCTGGCCCGATTATCAGAAATAGTGTTAGCTTCGATTAAGGGAGAAGAATTCACTTGAATTATAACGCCACCGCCGGCATCAGCTTCATTGCCAATAATTAAATTATCCTCAATTTCAGGCGAAGATTCAAATAAAAGCGCAATTCCGCCTCCGGAAGGGCCGGCCCGGTTATCGGAAATATCATTTCCTCTAATCTGGGGCGAAGATAAAACCAGGAAAAACCCACCGCCAGTGCTATTAGCAGTATTATTAAATACCATATTATTTGTGATAATGGGGCTGGACTCCAAAATGCCTATAGCTCCGCCATTTTCACCATTGTTATCAGATATGGTATTACCGTCAAACAACGAAGGCTCCTCACCTTCACCGCTGACGGCAATTCCACCACCGCTGCGGCCGGCTGAATTATTATTAATACTATTTCCGGTAACCGTAGCTTGCGAGTTTGCAATAAATATGCCGCCTCCGCCACCTGTAGATAAGTTGTTTATAACCTGGTTACCATCAATAACCGGGGACGATTCATAAGCCAAAATTCCCCCGCCTCTTTCTGCTACGTTATCAACTATAATGTTCTTTGTTATCGTCGGGGAACTGCCGTTTAAAATGATTATACCTCCACCGTAAAGCGAAGGCACCTCCTGCATTTCACCTTCCACTTCAAATTCAAGAGTCTCCATGTTACCGCTGCCGCCAGTTATAGTAAAACCGCTTAAAACCGCAGCTTCACTTTCTTCGTTTCTAAAAACAACTACAGAATCAACCCCACCGGCATCGATAATGGTTTCTGCAACTACTTCCGCGTCATCAGGATCTGAACTACGCACTGTAATGTTTTTACCGTCAAAATTGATCCTTTCGTTGTATGTTCCCGGCCTTACTACTATTTCATCCCCGTCTACCGCTGCATCGATTGCTTCCTGGATAGTGGTAAAGTCGTTGGGCACCATTAGCGCTCCCTCGACTACAACATCTTCACCATCATTACAAGCAGACATTAAACCTGCAAGGACCACAAATAGAATTGTTAACAAAATAAAATATAGTGGATGTTTGCGCTTACATTTCATCATTTATAAACCTCCATTTAAGCATTATAAAAAGCTGCTATGCTAAAAATTTTCAGGTGGCTTAAGCTACCCGAAAACTTTTGCCTGGTGGACGTGAGGGGATTCGAACCCCTGACCTCTTGAATGCGAGCCAAGTGCTCTCCCAACTGAGCTACACGCCCTCGCAGACGTATTATAGCAAATAGAGATCTATTAGGCAAGGGAGAGAATTAGTCCAAATAGAAACTAACCATAAAAGGGTTTGCTTGACATGCAAACAAACCCTTCCGGAAAATTTCGTAGAATAATCTTTAATTGGTGGAGGCGGCGGGAATCGAACCCGCGTCCGAAGGCACAGCTACAGGAGTTTCTACAAGTTTAGTTCCGGCTTTGTTTCTTGCGCCACCGGCTCCCCGGAACATGATCCTTTGGCGCCAGTCCCGTTAGATTCCCGAAACAGCGGTGGGACAACCGCTCTTGCGGTAGGCCGGATTATTGACACCCCTGATCTTTCCCCCGGCCGGGGAAAGGAGGGATGCGCTGCTTTTATTTAAGCAGCGAGTGCGTAATTAGGTTTGGCGTTTATAGCCGTTCCATGTTTTATCCAGGGCATGGTCCTGGACTTGCCG
>SLHT01000231.1 GCA_007136055.1 Syntrophomonadaceae bacterium | reverse complement strand
GAAAAAATTCGGGAACAAGTCCAGAACCTGGAGTAGAAGGGAGGGGTAAGATGACTATAAAATTAATAAATATTGGCTTCGGTAACATTGTATCTGCATCCCGTATTATCTCTATTGTCAGCCCTGAATCTGCACCGATAAAAAGGGTTGTCAGTGAATCCCGGGAACGAGGCCTGTTAATCGATGCTACATACGGTCGGCGGACAAGGGCGGTTATCGTTGCTGACAGCGGACATATCATTCTTTCGGCAGTTCAACCCGAAACAGTCAAGCACCGACTCCAGGCTCGTGAACCAGCTATCGTGAATGAAGAAGGGGAATAAAAAAACGCGGGAGGTATTCATGATTGAAGGGATTCTTTTAATTGTGTCGGGGCCTTCAGGGGTTGGTAAAGGCACCGTTTGTCGTTACCTAATGTCGATAAGAGAAACGGTGAAGCTTTCGATTTCCACTACTACCCGCTCGCCACGTCCTGCCGAGAAAGAGGGAGTTGAATACCATTACACTTCTCTGCCCAGGTTTAAAGAAATGATTGAGGAAGGTGCTTTTTTGGAGTGGGCGGTTGTTCACGACCATTACTACGGTACAGGCCTGGGAGCAGTGCAAAGTTCTTTGTCCCGCGGTGAAGAGTTAATTTTAGAGATAGATGTTCAGGGCGCTGTTCAGGTTATCGAAAAAATACCTGAAGCTGTCTCCATCTTTTTGGCGCCTCCATCCCTGGAAGCTTTAGAAGCAAGAATTAGCGGGCGTGGAACTGAAAGTGCCGAAAAAATAAACCGCCGCCTGGCAACAGCGCGGCAGGAAATGAAATCTTATTATTTATATGATTATATAATTGTTAATGATAAAGTAGAGAATGCGGCCGAGCTAATCAGCGCAGTAATCGACGCTGAAAAATGCAGAGTAAGCCGCGGAGCCCGGCCACCGGGCTGGGGAGGTGAAAGTACATGATTTATCCATCGATCGACGATCTCTTAAAAATGGTCGACAGCAAGTATACCCTGGTTATTTCAGCAGCTAAAAGAGCGCGTCAGCTTCGTAATGGCAGCAGAAGAACAATTGAAACCGATTATCGTAAAGACGTTACCACGGCCCTGCATGAAATAGAAGCTGGCAATATTGAGTATGAACGTATTCGTGACGGAATTAAGTAGGAGTGTTTTCTTTGAAGAAGATAATTTTGGGTGTAACAGGTGGCATAGCCGCCTATAAAGCAGCTGAACTGGCCAGGGTCTTTGTGCGCAGCGGTGCTGAAGTTCAGGTTGTGATGACCCCTGCAGCTGCTGAATTCATTGCCCCGCTTACTTTTCAAACCCTGACCGGTCATCCGGCTTACATCGAGATGTATACTGAGCGGTCTGGCGAAAAAATTCGTCACATTGATCTGCTCAGTGAAGCCGACGTGTTTGTCGTTGCTCCGGCGACAGCAAATACCATTGGGAAGATGGCCTTTGGTTTTGCCGATAATTTGCTGACAACACTTTACCTGGCAGCAGATTGCCCGGTAATTGTTGTTCCTTCCATGAATGTCAACATGTTTAAGCATCCCGCGGTAAAGGATAATATTGATCAACTTAGCCGCCGCGGCTGTCTGGTTATGGATCCCGATCAAGGGGAATTGGCCTGCGGTGTCTATGGCAGTGGGCGGATGCCGGAACCGGCCGATATCTTCTTGTTTACCAGGGCAGCGCTTAAGCCTAAAGATTATAAAGGTATAAAGGCGATCGTTACTGCGGGCCCGACCCGCGAACCGCTTGATCCTGTGCGCTTCATCAGCAACCCGTCAACTGGATTAATGGGCTATGCGCTGGCCCGGGCCCTAAGTGAACGCGGGGCGGAAGTAACCTTGATCAGCGGTCCGACACATTTAAGGGCCCCGGCCGGAGTGAAGAAAGTAGCGGTCAATACGGCTGAAGAAATGTACAGAGCAGTATTCGATTACTATGATAAGTGCCGCCTGGTATTCAAAGCGGCGGCTGTTTCTGACTTTAGGCCCCTTGATGAAAAGAAACATAAGGTAAAAAAGGCTGATGCCGCTTACAATCTTGAACTGGCTCCAAACCGCGATATTCTTTTGGAACTGGGTAAACAAAAAGGCAGTCGCCATTTAATTGGCTTTGCTGCCGAAACTAAAGAAGTTATTGAAAATGCGCACGACAAGCTTTTACGTAAAAATCTTGACCTGATTATTGTTAATAATCTAAAAGAACCCGGTGCAGGATTTGCCGTCCCGACCAACAGGGTCTCGATAATCAACCGCAGCGGTGAAGTAGAAAAACTGCCCCTGATGGAAAAAGAAGAGCTTGCTGATCATATTCTTGACCGGGTGTCTGACCTGTTATAGCAATAGTTCCAGTAGATGCGGGGTAATCATAATTTCTATGAAAGCGGCGATAAGTAAAAGCAAAACAATCAAGGGCAGGACAGATATTGTTTCCTTCCAGATGTAGCGAAAGCTCTGCATTCTTGTCATCTTCGGCAGAGGTGAAGCGATGCAATGATAACCAAACTTCAAACCCAGTGCGCCGCAGAGGAAAAAAGCAAAGAGCTCAAAAAACCCATGCGGCAGGATACCCAGAAATATTAACGGCAGAAGGGGAATGCCCTGTTCGGATGTCATAGAAAAAAGCATCCCGACAAGGGCTCCATTAAGGCCTAATGTAACCAGGGGAGATATTCCCGCGAAAACGCCGAGCAGCAGCATCTGGGCCATGGAAAGAAAATTATTCATAAAAATAAGCAGGACGCTGATTAAAGGGTGTGCGTCCATAATAAAATCGAACAATCCCAGTAGTTGCTCAAACTGGCCGTCTACTATCTGCCCATCCGCAAGATCTTGACCCGGAGCAGCAAACGAAAAAATAACAGCAAAGATCACAAAAATTGACGCGGCAAGAATCAACCAGCTGCGATTATCAGTAATGACCCTATTTACAGGGAAAAAAATAGCGAACATAAAAAAACCTTCTTTCGCAAGCTTGATCCATCTTACCAAAAATACCTGAAGTGGTAAATAGAAGCGCATAAGCAGATTAGTATTGATGATAATTTTAAAACAATTTTGTTCCATTTAATCCTTTGATTATGATAAAATAGTAAGCAGAAAAAAGTATAGCCTGCAAATATATTTTCTGTATATATAGTGGTATAATGACGAAAGATAGGGGTGAGTGAAATGAGTGGTTTTGCAGCGAAAATGTTTGGCATAAAAAATCAAGTATTGATTATATTAGTAGTTATGTTTCTTTTATTAACGGCAACGTACGCTCATGGAAACCCAGAGGCGAAGTTTGGTGACATCAATAATGATGGGGTAGTTGATGTTAAGGATGTCGCTTTAGTTGTAAAGCATATATTAAATATAGAAAAACTGGACCCAGACCAGCAGGAATTAGCTGATGTAAATGTAGATGGAGTGATCGATGTCAAAGATGTAAATTTAATTACTAAGTACTGGTTAGGTTTAATTGATGCATTGCCGACAACTACGGATAGCCATGTTGAAGATAAAGACGAGCCGGTAGATAAAGACGAGCCCGCTAAAAGCCCACCGGATCATGTCTACGAGAACGATGAAAAAAGCCCGGCAGACCATGTTTACAATTCCTAATATGGTCCGATAGTCGCAACCTGATATTATTAAGCCACTTCCCTGTTAAATGACTCTTCAGGGAAGTGGCTTGTTTTTACAGGTTCACCCAGCAAAGGGAATATTATGCATATATAACGAATATTAGTGCTACGGCAGGCTATTATCCGTAGGAAAGCTCTCTATTGCCGGCGCCTGTTTGACAGGGTCCTGTCAGCAATTTAATTATCATTAAAATAAAGCATAAAGGCTATAGCCAACGGCTGCTAACGGGAGATGTGTTAATGTTTAAATATGCCAAAGTAATAATCGATTTGGTCAGCAATGCCGGTGACCGGCCCTTTCATTACAGTATTCCCCCGCAGTTACAGGAAGAACTGAAAGCGGGCATGCAGGTAACCGTACCCCTGGCCAATCGCCGCTGCCAGGGTTACGTGTTGCGCCTGCTTAAAGAAACAGATG
>SLHT01000184.1 GCA_007136055.1 Syntrophomonadaceae bacterium | reverse complement strand
CGGGCGGATCCATCAAGGCGACGGTCTCCGGAGGCGGGGCCCTGCCCATCGAAATCGATAAATTTTTCAACTATATCGGTATTCCGGTGCTGGAAGGGTACGGAATGACCGAGACCTGTCCTGTAATTGCTGTTCGTACCGAAGACCGGCTGGTCAATGGCACCGTGGGACCGCCGGTGCCCGATACCGAAGTGCGCATTGTAGATCTGGAAACCGAAGAAGTCCTTTTCCCGAATGAAAAATATCTCCATGAGGGCAGGGGGATGCGTGGTGAAATCTGGGTTCGCGGACCGCAGGTCATGAAAGGGTACTATCGCGAACCGGGAATCACCAAAACAGTTCTCCGCGAGGGTGGCTGGCTGCGTACCGGGGATCTCGGAATGATGACGTTCAACGACTCACTTAAGATCCTGGGACGAAGCAAATCGACCATCGTGCTTTCCAACGGAGAGAATCTCGAACCGGAACCCATTGAAATGCAGCTTCGCCAGAGCCGGTACATAGATCAGTGCATGGTGGTGGGGCAGGATCAAAGGTATGTGGGCGCTCTCATCGTGCCCAGGCTTGAGGTGTTCAACGAAGATGGGATTAAGGCCGAATCCCTCAAAGAATTGGCGGATGACCCCAAGGCAAGCCGTATTATCCGCGAGGAGATACGCCTGATCATGACACGTACGGGTGGTTTTAAACGCTTTGAACAGGTTCGCGACTTCCGGTTGCTTCCAAGAGCGTTCAAAGTGGGTGATGAAGTGACCAACCTGTTCAAGCTCAAGCGTCATGTCATTGAGAAGAAGTATGAGCAAATCATAAAGGAAATGTTTGAAGCCAAGGAAGTAAAGGTTTAACATAATTTTACATAATGGAATTTGACACCCAATTACTCTATCCCATCGATGAAGCTCTGCTGGGCATCATGATTCTGATCATCATGTTCGGAATGGGAGCCAGTCTTACCATCGACGATTTCAAGGCGGTTGCCCGCCGTTGGCAGGGTGTGCTCATCGGGTTTATGTCGCAATTCGGGGCCATGCCGCTGGTTGCGCTAGGGCTGGCCATTGTTCTGGGTCTTGATCCGGCTTTTGCTATTGCGCTCATTCTGATTGGCTGTCTGCCCGGTGGAACCACATCCAATATGTTCACCTACTTTTCCAGAGGTTCGGTGGCGCTCAGTATTTCCATGACTACAGCATCCACGATTATGGCGCTTGCCATGATGCCGATTTTGCTGAGCCTGTACACCACCGGATTCACGCAGCAGCTAAGTGATGCCTTATTTGTGGCCGAAGGTGGTGTCGAGTTTGTAATTCCCACAAGAAACATCATCATTTCCCTGATGCTGGTGCTGGTGCCTGTGGCTGGCGGCATGGTGCTGCGCCGATTTTCACCTGGATGGGCCAAGACGTTTGAAGATACGGCCGGATTTATGGCCATTATCGTGATTCTCTTCCTGCTTGGCACGTTATTTGTCCGCCACGGTGATATTCTCATCCGGACACCATGGCAGCTCTATGCAAGTGCTATCGGGCTGGGACTTTGCGGGTTCTTTTTCGGATTCTGGGTTTCACGTCTTTTCCGACTGCAGCCGATCTATCAGCGGGCCATCTCGCTGGAAACAGGCATTCAGAACGGGCCGGTCTCTTTTGCCATAATACTGCTGAGTTTTGCCGATTCCCCCGTACGTGATCAGATGATCTGGCTTGCCATTCTCTACTCGGCCTTTATCGTCATGACCTCTTCGTTCATCACCCTCTATTACCGTAAAAAAGGCCGGTTCGACTGGGAGGTGTACCGGAATACCGTTGTACACAACCGGCTTTTCGGTGAAAACTATGTGACGCATTATCCGGAGGATTTCCTGCCGCCGCGTATTGCCCATGATCCCAGCCAGGGGACATCGCTGAGCCAGAGGCGGTAATTCGACGTTTTCGGGGATGACAGGACGATGTGTTCAGATGATTGGAAAGGGACTCTGGCCTGGCCGTCCCGATTAGCGCACGAGGGCAATGCTTCGTGTATCCAGCGCCTTTCTCCCGTCATCGATGACCATTACCGCCCGCAACAGGTAGACGCCACTTGCCAGTTGTGAAGCATCCAGCCGGACCTCGTGGAAGCCGGACTCGTACGGTCGATTGGTCAGCGTGGCGACGCTTCTTCCCATGATATCAAAGATTTCCAGGTGCACCCAGCCCGGCTCCGGGACGAAGAAGGGGATGATGGTGGACGGGTTGAAGGGATTCGGAAAGTTTTGCAGTAACTGGAACCGTTCCGGTGTTTCGTGGCTGTAATCTCTGCTGCCGGGTTCATCGCGGTCGGATTGGGTATCCCGGATGAGTTCGGCGGTGCTGCCGAGACAGAAGTTGTTGAAGGTGACGCGGTTTCCGTCATCCGCGGCCCGTTGAGCGGGATCGCCGTCGAAGCGAATCCGAATCCGGAAGTCCGGGTTATCCCGTGCGGCTTCGATATGGCTGAAGTCGATCTGATACAACCGGTAAGCGGGTTCGAGCGTATGCCGGTATTTATCGAGACCGTCGATGATCCATGTTTCTTCGTTTAACTCAGTATTCCTGTATGGTCCCGCGGTTTCGTTCACAACGGAAGATTTGGTTTTGTTCGTTGTCCTGGCAATAACCGGCGCCTTATCTGGCCATTCGCTGCCGCTTTGTGAGATGCTGCCGCCATCCACCGAGTAATCGATCAGCAGGGCATCGGCTGCGCCTTCGTCCATGGCGGCAAAGCGGAACACGACTTTATCGAGGCCGGTGGTCGGCACTTCGAAGATCAGCGTGTTTTCCCCGCCGTCGCCGGTGAACGGCTGGCGGACCTGAAGAGCGCGCATCCGGTTGGCGTCGTACGGACGCCCGTCGTTGCCTGCGGGATGGTAGTTCAGGTCGGTCGGGCGGTTTCGGCGCTCCATGGAGGCCTTCCGCCACTGCGGGTGCCCCTCCTCGAACGGATATCCTTCCAGCGCTGAATGAAAGCGGATTCGTGCCGCATCCACCAGAGAATAAGTGGCCTCGATGGTTTCCAGCGGGGTGTTGTTGACCATGTCATCCCCGAAATACCAGAAATGGCGAAGCGGGGAGGCGATATCATCGGGCGGGGTGCCCATTTGTGAGTCGATCCAGTCGAGCCGCTCCCTGATCCAACTGGTCATGTAGGCCACCTCGTCTTCGTAGGTTTGTCCGACAAAATGGTTGGGCCAAACCCATGTACCGAGGATATTCCAGCGCTGGAAATTGCGCTCCTGGGCCTCATCCAGCAGTTCTGCGTAGTGACGGATCAAGCCGGTGATGTGTTCGGTGGAGAACGGGCCCTGCCTAAGTTCCCACCAGCGCAGGCGGTAACTTTCGGCGAAGTCGGGGTCCTGGAACAGGCGCGTGTACCAGCCATTGAGGTACTGTTCCCGGCTGATCAGCGGGTAGTACCAGCCCTCGGGTTTCCAGGCCTCGAGGTAATTGCCGTTGCCCAGGCTGATGTTGAAGTCCCAGACCGGACCCATCACCAGGCGGCCGCCGCGGTCTTTGTGCAGGAAAGTGCTCAGGCGATAGCCGTCGATTTCCTTAAGCGCTTCGGTGATGAGGTGGTGGTCGATGAACGATTCGGGATCCAGCCAGGCAGCGTACCCGGTGTCGGGATTGCGGTAGTTGCTGCCGAACAGCACGGTCTCAAGGTCGCCGATATGCTGCGCAATCCAGTTTCGCTGCTTGGAAGTGATGTCCTGGTTGGACGGACGCACCAGTGCGAAGCCGGTGTTCCGGTTGGTGCTGCGGAAGTGCACGTCGCGGTCGTAGTTGATGATGTAGCCGCCAGTGATTTCGGGTTCGGAATTGTCATCCGGACCAAGTTTGGTGATGTTGACGCGGTTGTTGTCCCATTTGATACGCTCGACCAGCATGTAGACACCGTGGTAGTGGCTGCTGGCGAGCGGACCGTCGCCATCGTGCAGGAACAGTTCCACGAAACGGGTTCGCGGGGCATAGCGGCCCATGTCGCGGCTGAGTTGATAGGCGATGGCGTTGCGCATCAGCGTCTTGTCGTCGTACGGGGCGTGCATG
>SLHT01000025.1 GCA_007136055.1 Syntrophomonadaceae bacterium | reverse complement strand
AATTAAAGCTGCTTTTATCAAGAGGTTAACTGAGCCCCCTTTCCCTACCTTAGAATATTCGTAAATCTTAGAAGAAATCCTGCATCAAAACCCCTGATTTCGCTTTTTATTACTAGAACAGTGGAAAAAGCAGTGGGCACACAAAAGAACCATCACTTCGTGTGTGCCCTACCCCGGGATAAGTGCCGGTTGAATTTAGCAGAAAAAGCAATTATAATAAGAGCGGAAAAGCACAGGCGGGCGTGGCGGAACTGGCAGACGCGCTGGACTTAGGATCCAGTGGGGCAACCTGTGGAGGTTCGAATCCTCTCGCCCGCACCAAAACTAAAATAATCACTAAATATAAGGATATTTCTCGCTTAATATAAATCACTATACTAAGGTTTATACTTCAGGATCCAGTGGTGTCAAAAAGCCCTCTAAAATCAAAGGAGGGCTTTTTTATGATAAGGTAATAAAAATTTATAATTAAAAAGATAACCGCCATCATAGAAATTCTCAACACTCTTTATTAAAAGATTTACTTTGTCCAACTTAAGAAATAAGCTGCTGGAGAATGCATGAAAAGCAAATCACGTAATACATTCAATCCAATTACCATCATTTGCATATTTTATTATTTTATGTTATGCTTATTCTAGTACTAAAAAGTTGAATAAATTGAACATCTATAAGCCTCCTGATAAGTGGATGGACGTACGGTGCTTGATGCAACTCCACTTTTTGGACAATAATTTAATGGAGGCTATACAATGGACGGAACAGTAAAATGGTTTAATGCAGACAAAGGTTATGGTTTTATTGAGAGAGAAGAAGGCGAAGATGTATTTGTTCACTTCTCTGCAATTCAGGGAGAAGGTTTCAAGACCTTGGATGAAGGTCAAAGAGTCGAATTTGATATCACCGAAGGTAATCGCGGTATGCAGGCAGAAAAAGTAAATCTCATCTAAAAGTTATTCTTACATTTTGAACCTGGAGTGCTTCTGGATTATTCTAGAAGCACTTTTTTATTATAAAATGGCCTAATCATTGCAAACCAAAGCCTTTACTAAGGCTTCGTGTTAAAATAACTTCCGGATCTTACAAGGCTAAAACATCAACATCTGTTCTTTGACAATCGACCTCACCATGCTCACGGTTAAACACTTGCTGTGGATGCAAGGTGTAGTCGTGTTTCGGCGGAGATCGCAGTCCTGAACCCGGCTTTGAGTCCGGGACAGATCGTCTGATCGGGTTGTCGAAATGCCCACGGAATATTGTAGATTATTCTCCATTTACCTTTAACCCTCTCAAATTTGATTTCCCACCCCCCGTAAAGAAATGTTTTAATTTTATCCAGGTAGCATTTTTCAATCTCGCCTCTTGGAATGGTATTTTCATAAGACCATATCCGACAGCAACATTTTGATAATCGCTCGAGCACCTTAATGCTACTCAGGATTACGCAGGACATTAAAGCTGTCCGCATGATCCCCGGTCAGCTTTAAATAAAACCAATTTATTTATCCGGTCATTTCAGGAAGATCCAGTAACATCTCGACCAGGTGCGGATCAAACTGCCAGCCGGCACAACTTTGCAATTCTTTTTTTGCTTCACTTATGTCCATAGCTGATTTGTAGGGACGATCATTTGTCATGGCATCAAACGCATCAACAACGGCAAGGATACGACAGTGCAACGGTATATCCTCACCTTTTAATCCCAGGGGATAACCGGTACCGTCCCAGCGCTCATGGTGTTTTAAAATATTGTCCGCTATTCCTGCCAGATCAGGAGAAGATAAGGCTATACGGTAACCTTTTTCCGGGTGCAGCTTCATAATTTTCCACTCATCTTCATTTAACGTCCCTGGTTTAAACAAGATATTGTCCGGTATGCCAACTTTACCTAAATCGTGAACCTTGGCCAGCAGGGCCAGGTCGGCAAGCTGCTGTGAAGAAAGTTTCTTCTTCTCACCCATCGCCAGGCATAGTTCTTCAAGACGCAGGGCGTGCCCGTCGGTAATAAAATCTCTTTCAGCAAGAGTAGTCATTAGGCTCTTAACAACTTTGTTGCGGGTACTGTAACCGCTATATAACTTGTCACGGTACATTAAATCATCGGCCTGTTTAAAAAGTTCCTTAATCGGGGTATCACTTTGTTCGGCAGTTGCAACTCCCATGGAAAGACTCAAAGGTAGGTCGGTATGCTCTTTATTGTATTGTGTAATTTTTTCACGAATCCTGCGGGCTATAACTTCACAGGCTTTACTGTCCGTGTTGGGCAGAATAACAGCAAATTCATCACCGCCAATTCGGGCCAAAACATCAGAAGATCGAAAGGAACGCTCCAGAATAGCGGCACAGTTTTTTAATAAACAGTCGCCCATAACATGACCCATAGTATCGTTGATAAGTTTTAAGCCGTCTAAATCAGTGGACATAATCGACAAGGGATATTCTCTGCTGCCTTCCAGGCGGGAGAGCTCAGTCTCAAAAAATGTCCTGTTGTATAATCCCGTCAACTGATCGTGAAGACTTAAGTAGTGCAGCTTTTCTTCGTAGCTTTTCAAGTCGGTCATGTCAATAATTACCCCGTCGATATGGCTTACCGAGCCGCCCTTATTATAAATAGTACGCCCGCTTTCCCGAAACCACCTGATACTGTCATCAGCTGCTATAATCCGATAACGGATATGATAGGGATGATCTTTATACTGGTGTCCAATTATAGTGTTGTATACATATTCGCGATCTTCGGGATGTATTATACTACTAAAAGACCTGACCCGGTTGTCAATGAAATCTGATGCTTTATAGCCGGTCAGATCTTCTATATCACCACTGAGATGCTTCATCGTCCACTGCAAATCCTTTTTACAGCTAAAAATAATACCCGGAACATTAGACACCAGAGTGCGATATTTTTCTATATTTAATTTTAGTTGTTTTTCAGCCTGCATACGGGCAATAGCACTGCTTGCCTGTGTAATTATGGTTTCAAGCGCAGCCCTGGCGTTTTTTGGGACATCATTAAGAGTATGAGAGGAAACATTAATGCAAGCAAATAGCTTTCCTTCTATGCTTACAGGCAATACCGCAAAAGCTGTTATTCCTTCTCCTTTAATGACAGGATCATTGTCAACATCTTTCCTTTTGCTGTAAAAAGGCTTTCCTTTTTTTACTAATATCGCATGTGGAGAGTCAGGGAGATGATAGTTACAGTTTTCATAATAACCAGGGGAAATACCATTATGGCAAATTAGCTTTAAAGATCCGTTTTTCTGGTTAACCAGGTAAATTCCTCCGCTGTCCATAAGAGATATTTCAACAGCCGCATCCAGGCAGTACTTAAAAGCCTTGTTAAGATCGGAGCTGCCCGCCAGTTTAACTCCCAAGTTTCGTTGAATCACGAGCTGCTCTTCAGCCTGCTTGCGATCGTTTATATCCTGGACATTGAACAATAATTTATCCGGCGCGCCATGATCAGTAAAAAGCTGCTTGCAATGACCTTCAACCCATTTATAGCTGCCATCTTTACAAATAAACCGCATCATTAAAGAGAGCCCATTAATCTTTTTTTGGGTACCTTCCCGGAAAAAACTGATCATTTTCTTTTTCTCAGCAGGGTGAATCAAGTTAAAAACGCTTTTCCCAACCAGCTCTTGCGGCTCGTAACCAAGGCTATTCATATATGATTGGTTGCAATACAAAAAATTTCCATCTAAATCCAGAAGAGCAATCAGGTCGAATGCATTTTCGCTGATCGAACGAAACATTTCCTCTTTTTGATGGAGATCTTTATCTGCTTCCATTTTTGCTATTACTCCGGATATTATGCCGGTTACTACTTTTAGAAGAGTGATTTGTTCTTCTCTCCACACTCTCTTCTTTTTCGGCAGATCAAAACCAAAAAAGCCCCTCATTTTTCCTTCAATGGTCAGGGCAATTAAAATCAGTGATGATATATTGTTATCAATAAAGAATTTTTTTTCCCGTCCTGCTTCAGGAGGCATCCTCGCCACGTCAGCTATATAAACATATTCATCCTGCCGTACCCGGTTAATAACCCAGTAAAAGTCGGTCACAGACAGAGACTGCAATTGTTCTTT
>SLHT01000144.1 GCA_007136055.1 Syntrophomonadaceae bacterium | reverse complement strand
TTGCAGGGCTTATAGCGGTTGCAAAGCTAAAGGTAAAAGCAGGATCATGGCCGAGAATGTAGAATCAAGTACTGCTTCAAAATCGGTGAAGTTATCTTTATAAACACTTTTTAAGGGGGGATTAACTGTGTTTTTTTTGTTGTCAGATAAGTAATATATTCTTTAATTAAGGCTAGTGTTGTTTACAAATAAAGGAAGGAATGATCTTTAATGGGTAAAAAATGTCCAGTTCCTGGTTGTAAGGATTATGAAAATATCGACAAGCTAAACAATATGTGGCAGCACTTTGAAAAGCATTTAAAAAGTAGTGATGTTGCAGAATGGATAGATATAATAAGGAAATCGGAAGACTTAGACGATAGATGGAAGTCTTACTTGTTGAAAAGGACTAACCAATATTTATTTAACCTTTTTATGATTGATGATGTTAACATTGATGAGAATGAGTCAAAATCCGATTTCAATGGTATCTATTCAATAGAGAGCTATTTACAGACTAACCAACCAATATGCCGAGAAGAACGTCAGTTTGCTCTTTTTTTCGCAAACCAGCTGAATGACAATGGTACAGAATTTATGGAATTGACAAAGGCAAAACTTGGCTTTAAAGAAGTTGAAGTTATTAATGTTTACTATGAAGCAACGTTAATGAGGGATTTTTGGTATCAGGATAAACGAAAATTCAACAAACTACTATGGGAATATTTATCAGAAAAGGAAGAGGAATTTAGGCTAAAGCAATACGAAGATACAGACCGTCACCCAAATTATTGGGGCCAAAAAATGAAGCATCCTTTAGCTATGTGGATGATGAATGCCAAGCCTGACATTGCTATATTATGGAAAGGAAAAGAAGGGCCAGGATTATCTTTTATTGAATGTAAATATTTATCTGATTCTGATTATTATTCTCACACAGATACAAAAATAGAAAAGTCTCAACTATCATTACAAGAAGATATATTGGATTTTTTATGTAACAAAGCTATGTTAAGCTATGCCAGCAAAAAAATAAACAAGGGTGATGTAAAGCTAGTCAGATTTATTTTAAATAACAAGAAAAAAAGTTCGAATGAAGTTGAAGTCGAGATAAGTGAACTTTTAAGTAATGCCTATAAATAAGAGAAGTATTATGGTCATTAGTATGATTTGTTCTTTTATTATTTGAATATAGCTATTAAACCCTTTGCCTGCAATTCTCGGTGTCTTTATAATACAACTAAGGTTATCAGACATTTCTTGCTGGCAAGGGGATTTTTATATGCCCTATTTTAATGGTAAGTTCATATTCTAAATCCGTACATGTTTCTAAATCAAGATTGAAGTTTTCCCAATCAAGACAAGAGTCAGAGCATGGGTACATTATTAAAATTTTAAGTTGCTCACCGGTCTCATAAGTATCATGAGTTTTATAGGTAGACTGAAGTTCATCAAGCATTTTTAGAACTTTTTGATGTCTGCTATATGCTAAAACCTGGTAAATATCTTCACGATGCTCTTTATTTGGCCAGTTCACTTTATACTTGGCATCAATAATCCATTTTTTATACCCATCATAAACAAGATAATCGGGACAAACTGAGAATTTGCCCGATAGATTTTTATAACCAACCCAAATATTATTATATTTTCGTAAATATACTTCACAATAACGTTCAAAAAGCATATTCATATCAATAGCAAAGGGAGGTAATACAGTATCTTTAATGTTAAGCATCTCTTTCAATGGATCATATCCAAAACACTCTAAAACCAAACGTGCCCATTTATGTGGTTCACGGTAGGGCTTTAAAAAACCACTATACCTAATACCTTTAAAATCAAGAGTAGATATTGGCCTAATACTTACACTATTTAGAGATGAAGCGCAATATGCTGCCATGTCCCACAGTGTTTGCATATTATCATAAGGACAATTACGTAGCCATTTCAGGCATTGCTCCAGCGCTGCTTTAAGTATTTGGTTAAAAGTATTATCAAGAGTATTATAGGAGAAATTGCAAAACATACGGTCCAAACGACCGCAACTAACATTTGAGCTTATATGTGCCGGAATATTTGGCCGCCCCCTAATTCTACCAGTTAAATTCTCATCTCTCTTCTTATAAGAATGTCTTAAATGCCGCTTACATAAATCTTTTAATAATTGAAGATACCTAGTTATAATTAATGGGTTGATTTCCATATCTATTTCTTTGTTGTCAACCTTAATAAATGGTTCATCTGCCCAAAAATCTATTGTTTCATCTAAGTTTGAAGAAACAATCGGATCACTTAAACACTTTAAATACATACGGAAAGCACTTATATTTTCAATTTTTGGAGTGACTTGGAGTGCAATATTTTTATCCAAATCAAGCCAAACTAAACCCACGAACCAGTGAAGCTTTGGTTTATTTTCGTGTAAGTGCAAACCCAATATTTTTTTTTGTTTTTCCGGATTTGATCCACCATTCTTCTTTACAACATCTGCCAAAATGTGATCTGCAATACATCCCTTTGGTGTATAGTCATCATGATTAATTATGCTATATTCTTTGGATTTCACTAAATACATATATGTCATCTAGCCCCTTTTATCCGCATAAATAGATTATCAAAACTTTACGAAATGGACTTACTAATATAATCAAACTTAAACTTTATTTAATATTTCTTTTATGCTTTCTGCTTTCATGGGCTCAGAAATATTAATATCATGACCATTTATACGTAGATTGATCACTTTTTCTTTTGAAACAAGAATTCCGTCTTTGTAATATTCTCTTAAAAGAGGATATACCTGGTAAGCAAATTTGTTATGAAGTTCTTCTATACCTTTAGCTAAGAAATAAGTGTGACCAACACGCACATCATCTGCATAAAAGTCCTGAGCAAGGCAACCATCACTTTCAAAAAGTTTTGATACCTCATCAAAGAGTTTTAAGGCCTCGTTTTTTATTTCATTGTTATTTTGATCATAGTACTTTTCAATAATATTTCTATCTGGCAAAATATTCTCAAATACAAAGCGCCTTCTTACAGCATAATCAATATGCCCTAAAGATCTATCTGCTGTGTTCATGGTTCCAATAATATATAGATTTGGCGGCACATTAATTTGATCGTTATTATCTATAGCATAAGGAGTTCTGACTTTAGAACCTCGGTATTCCAAACTATATATCAATTCACCGAGTACTGAGGGTAGATTAGCTCGATTTATTTCATCGACTATAATAATAAATTTTGCACATTTATCATCTATGTCAAATTGATCTTCTTTTTGATTTTTATTCCAATCTTTCCATTGTTCAGAAGCTTCATCAGCCATTTTTACAAATATTTGGTTTTCTGTTTTGTACTCAGGTTGCGAGGCACCAGCAGGTGTTTCAATTTTAATACCACGAATAAAATCTTCATAATTATAAGATGGGTGAAACTGTACCAGAACCCAGGCACCGTCATTCATATTTTTATTTTTTAAAGAATAATAATTTAATTTGTCAAACTCATTTTTTTCTCCCTTTTCTTCTTTGTTTACTTCAGGAAGCTTTACGCCAAGTAAATTTGCTGCAATTCGCTTAGCTAAATATGTTTTGCTTGTACCTGGCGGGCCAGATAGAATAATCTGGCGAAATGACTTTAATACAGGTGAAATTTTATCTATATATTCCATAGTTGGTAGCTCCTTCGAAATATCTTGATAATCATCTTTTATTTTTTCCCATACCTCTTCAATTATTTTTTTAGCATTATTTCCAGATTCCTCTAAAACCCGATCGCGATTTGTTGAAATTTTATGCTCTAACGGAGGATCAAATGCTTTTATTAGCTTCGCTTGTCTCCGATATCTAAACCAATCTATAGAATTTCCTTTTCCTTCAAAAGGTTCAGAAGTTATTATCACTGCTCCCACTGACTTGCTTAACCCCTCCATTACTACAACAACATCACCATTTTTCATTGATTGCCAGTGATCCATAAACCTTTGAAAATTACCTTCTTCTTCTCCATCCCATCCAATTAAATTTTTGGGGTTTTCTCCTAAAAAAAGTCCATCAAATATTTTTTTTGTTTTAGATGATTCGTCCGGTGTGATTTTCATGATCCACATTTGCGGTTT
>SLHT01000029.1 GCA_007136055.1 Syntrophomonadaceae bacterium | reverse complement strand
GGCAAATTGAATGCATTCATCTGCATGCTTCATATTGCGATAAAACTCCTGGAAATCAATCCGGTAGTTAAAATCATCCTGCTCCTTGTCACGCTGTCCCTTAATATCAAGGTTTCTGACAATAAGCAGTTCTTCGTTAATGTTTGAAGCCTGCAACAATTTCATTCCCGATGGAGCCCAGACTCCGCTGCCTCCCCAGAAATATTCCCTGCTTTTTTTATGCAGGCCGACCCAATTGGCCCCTAAACTCCAAACCTGGTTATATGCAGCCTTGGAAGAATTCATCAAATCCCATAGAAAACCATAGTAATGATCAGTACGGGTGTTCATCCGGGCATATTCTCTAACCGCTTCTGAATGCCAGGCTGCAGGAGTAACAACGGCATCTACCCGATCGACAAAAGCATACTGACGAGCCAATTCAACAAAGCAGAGATCATAACAAATTAGGAAGCCGAAACGTCCCCACTTGGTATCTAAAGTTAATCGTTTATCGGTACCCTGCTTAAAGAAAGGGCGTTCACTGGGTATCAAAAAGACCTTGGCATAGATATAATCTTCTTCAGTATAATCTATATTCTGGTTTAAAATAAAGCTGCAGTTGTAATAATTTCCGTTCTTTTTGCGGACATTGCCGTAAAAGATATATTCCAAGCCGCCTTCACCTTCTGTAAGGCTGCCTTTTATATTATTAAGCCAACTGCTGATCTGGTCATTTTCACCATCGGCAAGCAGTTCTTTTACTTCGCTTGAGTCCTTTGGTTTCCATATATAACCTGTGACACTGAGCTCGGGGAAAACAAGAATATTGACTTTTTTTCGATGCGCCACCTCAATAATCTGTTCCATTTTTCTTAGATTCTCTTTAACATAAGTAGAACCATGAATATTGGCCAGCATAATAGTCGGGCATGTTTCATCTTCTGAAAAAACTCTTTCAACAATTCTGAAACTCATTTCAGCTCTCCTTCAGGATATCCACTAAGTTATCTCCACCAAACATGAAGATTGCCTTCCTCCTGGCGAGGGAAAAGAGCAATAACAACTTTAACATTGCACTTCACCTTATACCTAGAAGTTACTGCTATTTTAACATCATACAGTTAATAATTCACCATTATTGCCGGCAAAATTATTCAAAAGACTATTAGCAGCCTTTGAACTTTGCTTTACGCCTCTCCAAAAAGGACTGCACTCCTTCCCGGGCATCTTCGCTGTTCATAATCGGCTGAAGATCGGGAAGCAGCCGTGACACAGCTTTCTCATGCCCTTCAATGCGAGACAGGCGCGCAGAACGTAATGAAGCCTGGACACCGAGCGGAGCCTGCTCTGCTATTATTTTTGCAATAGCCAGGGCCCGATCAAACTGCTCGCCTGGAGCAGTAAGCTCCTGGACAAGACCCATACGGTACGCTTCTTCTGCCGACATCTCATCTCCTGTTAGCAGGTAGCGCATTGCGTTGCCCCAGCCAATTTCTTCAGGCAGGCGCAATGTAGCTCCGCCAACCGGGTAGATACCCCGTTTTACTTCAATCTGGCCGAAGCGGGTGTCATTAGCGGCCACCCGAACATCGGTAGCAAGCATTAATTCCAAACCTACCGTATAACAAATACCCTGAACAGCCATAACCAGGGGTTTGCCCACCCGCCTGCTTTCATCCAGCCCAAAAGGATCGCAGTAGCCCTCAGGCAATACAGGGAAGCTACCCGAACTGAAAACTTTTACCCACTTTGCCAAATCCAGCCCTGAGGTAAAATTGCTTCCAACGGCAAAAAGCAATCCACAACGCAGGTCATTATCCGCATGTAATTTCACCAGGTTTTCTGCCAGCTCCATGAACATCTCTAAATCGAAAGCATTCATCTTCTCGGGACGGTTAATGCCAATCAACAAAACGTGATCTTTTGCTTCAACTGTTATTTTACTCAATTGCCCGGCACCTCCTGTTTTATACTGCAGTCACAAATCAAACATTTCACTGGATACATTATAATTCAAAAATTAGGATGATTATTAGATAATTTCTTTAACCGGCTACTGCAATACTTCGGCCTCTAAAGTGAGGACATTGGATACAGGTTCCATGGGATATTCTTCATCTTCAGCAGAAAGATAGCCGCAGATATCAAAGCCAACCCGCCCGGGCTCAACAGGGGTAACCCTAAACCAGATTACCCTGAACATCCCTTCATAAAACTCGGCTCCTTCAGGCGGCCCGAAATCCAGGGCATAGTGTCCGTCTTCTTCGATGATAGTTACCTTGACCATCTCTGCCGGGATCTCATCTAAGGCATACCACTGAAGTTCCCGCGGGTCAAGCCATTCGATTTCTAAATTGTGCGGAATTCCCGAACCCAGGTACCTTACTCCTTCCAATTCTTTTTCCGAAGTTGCACTGATAGGAAGGATATAAGTTTCACCCGCCTTCCATGTAACCCGGAGAAGATCTGCATCAACCGGCTCAACTTCAAGGCCTTCCGGTTCTCTTTTCAGGTCTTCAAAACCGCTTACCCGATCATCAATACCCCATATTAACTGTAGAGGCTGTACCGTTATTTCTTCAGCACACCCTGCAACAGCAGTGGAGATGATAAAAATAACGGGCAGTAATAGAGGCAATGCTCTTTTAATCATGTTTCACCCCTCCATTTCTTGTTTATGATCAGCAAAAGGACTAAACCACCGGCAATAACGGCCAGGCTGATCAGCTGGGCAAGCGATATCATGCTGATTAAAGCTTCGCTGACCCTGAAAAATTCTACCGCAAAGCGGTAGCTTCCGAAGAGAATTAAAAACCAGGCAAAAGCCACCCCTACAGGGTAATTTCTCCTGTGAATATAGAGAAGAACCGGAAAGAAAGACAGCGCTGCTGCAGCAGAGTATAGCTGTGTCGGATGTCTTGCCGCATCGTCAACTGCCGGATAGACAAGAGCCCAGGACAGTTCAGTAATATGACCGTAACAGCACCCGTTAAAAAAACAACCCACCCGCCCGACGGCATAGGCCAACGATACATAGGGTACTGCCAGATCCATAAGCCTGCCGATGGGGATACGGCGGATAAGGCTATGCAGGGATACAGCGATTAGAACCGCTGCCAGTCCGCCGTGAAAAGCCAGTCCACCCCGCCAAATGGCCAGGATACGCAGCGGATCATCACCATAAAGGTGCCAATTGGTGAACACAAAACCCAGGCGGGCCCCGATCACGGTAGAAACCAGGGCAATGAACAGGGCTTCACCATTATACCTGTCAATCGTTCCTGGGCAACGTCTTCCGGCTTTTAAGAATGGGATTTCATAATACCTGATCAGCAGGGCGGCCAGCAAAATAGCAGCAAGGATGATTATAAGGTATGAGCGAACCTCGTAATCGTTTATTATAAACAAGACAGGGTTCATAGCAACACTCGCCCCCCCCTTTGTGATTTATTAGCGATACGAATGGGTTTTCTCGTAATAATTATAACAAATTTTCATGAGACAACACTGCGGTTTACAGGCAGAGAAGGAACAGGTTTTTTAATTTGCAGCCCGTATTGAAGAATAAATTGCAGTTTAGTTATTAGTCTGAAAAGGGCTGCTCTAAAATGAGCAGCCCTTTTCTATTCATAAAATATGGCCGGTAAAAAATGCACAGCGATCAATAAGTTAACAAAAAGAGGACAGGCTTCTTTTTGTTAACTTATTGATCGGAACTTTATTTTGTGACGGCTTTTTTTGAGTAGCGTTTCAGGTAAATATAGCGCATCAGCATACATTCAAGGGCGTTGATCGGTTTGCCCTGCCTGAAGAGGGCCGAAGCGATAACCGCTTTACAGTTTTTATCCATAATCATTGCCACAGCTAAAGCATCGCCTTTATCCGGGCCACAGCATAAGGCGCCGCTGCCTTTAAGCATCACAGCACTGCGGCCTTTCATTTTGCGCGCAATATTTTCCGCTGCCCCACCGGTAGATTCAGCGCTGCATGAAGCTGCCGAACGTACACTGGTTCCGATAATCTGGGCAAAATCGTCGAGCAGGGGGTAAACCGACCTGCCTGTTTTGGAAACAGCTAAAATATCAGGAGCAAGGGTGTGGAAAATGGCCCCAATATCTTCATACTTCCTGTATATCGCACCATGCACAGCGGCAGCAGCTTTAACATCCTTTTTATCTGAACCGGTCGAATCCTGCTCAAGGCTGGTATAAAATGTTCTCCCTTTCCCTTGTGAAAATGGGCTTTCATCAGAAGATTCCAGGTAGAGTTTAAAGCCGTTCCCGGACCTTTCACTGCTGTAAAGTCTTCCCGGTTTATATTTACCAGCACCACCCCGGCCTCCGGTTTGTACAGCTACAAAATAATCCCTTAACTCTTTCGGGTTAAATGTTTCCCGTCCGCTTACTTCAAGATAACATTTATTTATAAAATCGGCACAGATCTGCTCCAGGCAGGCAACTACTTTAAATGCTTCATTGCAATCCCCCCCCAGGCAAAGGGCACCATGCGAAACCATCAGGTAAGCTTTTCCATTTGATAGTGCTATCACTTCAGAAACATTATTCCTTAATTTCTTGCTCCCGGGGAGACCGTAAGGAATTGACATTACCTTATTACCAACCAGATCTGCTACAGCAGAATCAGAAACATCCAGGTCAGTCCCAAGCGGGCTAACCGCCGAGGCATAGGGCTGATGGGTATGGATCACAAAATTGACATCGGAACGCTTCCTGTAAGCTTCAGCATGAACCCCTTTTTCTGAAGAGGGTTCCACATCCCCTTCGTAGCTGCAGTCTTCAATGTTAACTATAACTATTTCTTCGGGAGTCAGCATCTCGTAAGGCCTGCCGCTGGGAGTGATTGCAAATTGCTCTGCACTGATCCTGCAGCTGACATTACCCCAGGTGCGGGCAATCAGCCCTTTATCAATAAGCTTTTTCCCGGCCTGAATAACAATATCCTTTGCCTCGGCTTTATTGGTCACCTGGTTCACCTGCTCTCTTTGTCAATAAGTTAACAAATTAAGCCTGTCCACTTTTTGTTAACTTATTTGGGAATGGTTGCGTTTATCTGACAGCAACGTTTGCAAAAACCCTGTCAAAACCAGCCAGGGCATCATCAATCATTTCTTCACTATAAGCTGCGCTGGTATAGAGCCGGCTGCCGGCTAAAGTGACCAGGCCTTCGGCCATGTAAGCAGCGCCCATGTGCTCCATCTCTATTTTGCGCCTGGAGGTATCTTTTAAGATTTTGGGAATCTGCCAGGGTTTTAACCAATCGATGGCAAAATGCATTGTTCCCACGGTTTCCAGGTGCACAATGGAGCCCTGGTTAAAAGCAACAAAGGGCAGGTTGTACTTCTCTATCAGTTTTAAAAGCCCTGCTGTTAAGCGGTCGCCCATCAATCCCGCCTTGCGGGAGGCGCCAGTTTTCTCCATTTCGCAAATCGTGTAATAACCCGCCACACAGCTTAACGGGTTGGCAGCCAGCGTACCGCCGACAAGGGCTTTTTTGTGTTTTTCACCATTGCCCAATCCTGGGCCCAGGTATTTCATATATTCCTGCTTGCCACCTACTCCTCCGGCGCCTGGATAACTTCCGGCGACCACCTTGCCGAAAATGGTTAGGTCGGGTGAAACGCCAAAATAGCCCTGGGCCCCGGAAAGTCCAAGCCGGAAGGCGGTAACGACCTCGTCAAAAATTAGCAGGGTGCCATAACGGCGGCAGAGGTTTTCAACTTCTTTGTTAAAATCGTAATTAAGGGGCCTCGTACCGCTTTCAGGACCAACCGGTTCAATAATAACAGCGGCAGTGCCCCCGCGAAGGCGGTTGACCTTCAGCTTACGCTCCAGTCCATCCAAATCGTTCGGGAAGAATTCCTGGGTATGCCTGAAAATATTAAGCGGGACACCACTGGCCTGGGTCCACTTCGAACCGGGGATCCTGATGCTGTAAGCAAGCTGATCGCTCCATCCATGGTACGCTCCACCCATTTTGATTATTTTCTTTTTTTTCGTAGCCAGCCTGGCAATCCTGATCGCCGCCATACAGCTTTCCGTGCCAGAGTTTAGCATGCGGAACATTTCCACCGCAGGCATCAGATCTGATATTTTTCGGGCCAGTTTATATTCGTACTCATGAAATAGCCCCGTTGACGGGCCGCAGCTGTTAAGCAGTTCGATTACTTTTTCCCTGATGGCATGTGGGTTGGAACCAAGCACCGTAGGCCCCCCGGCCTGAAGAAAATCATAATAGCAGTTGCCATCAAGATCATAGAGATAGGCGCCTTCCGCCTTAATAAAAACCAGCGGGAAGGGGTAATTAAATGCAAGATTGTGCTGCACCCCGCCGGGAATATAATTAACAGCCTGTTCAATCATCGCTTTCGATTGGGGGCATTTTTTCTCATAATACTCAACCAGGTAATGCTTCAGCGCTTCCGGCGTGATAGTATAAATCGGTTTTTCAATCAACTCGTCCAATTGACTTATAATTGCTACTGCATCAGGATATTCGGATATGGCAAATTGTTCATTCATCTCTTTTCCCCCTGTGAACTTTGATTTCCAGACATATTTGCACTTATTAACTATAGTTTAACTGATCGGCAAACATTTGTGGAGATTTCGCATAAAAAGGATTTTTGCTTCTTCTGGATAAATTATCAGGCAGAGGTTGCAGATAAATTGAAAGGGGTAAAACATTGGATAACCCGCTAAAAATTGTAACCTATGATGTAGGCACTACCTGGATTAAAACATGTCTCTTTGAAATCGGCAAAGAGGTTAACCTGGTTGACACTGAAACCGCTGACTACAAACTTTATATCCTTGATAACGGCGGAGCTGAACAGGATCCGATGGAATGGTGGGCTGCAATGTGTTCTACCACCCGGAAACTGCTGGAGAAAACAGCGATTGAGCCAACAACAATAGCCGGTATCTCATTTTGCTCGCAGATGCAGGGATTGGTTTTAGTAGACCGCAATGGGGACCCCTTGAGACGCGCAATGACCTACATGGACCAGCGGGCTGATCAAGAAATGCATGAAGCAATGAACCACGGCATTACCGTGTCAGGAATTAACCTTTTTAAGCTGATTAAATCAATCAGGGAAACAGGAGTCGTTAACGCCAGCGTAAAAGATCCGGTCTGGAAGTATAAATGGGTCGAGAAGCATGAACCCGAAATTTTTGACCAGATCTATAAATGGCTCGATGTGAAAGAGTTTTTAATCTGCCGCTGCACTGGTAATTTTATAATGACCGAGGATTCTGCTTTTGCAGCCTTACTGTACAATACCAGGGAGAGGGAAAAAGGATGGAGCAGTAAAATATGCGGCATGCTCGGAGTAAAAATTGATCATTTGGCAGAGATTATAAAATCTACAGACCAGGCCGGGAGAATAAATGCAGGGGCTGCGGACGAACTCGGCCTGGCAGAAGGCACTCCCGTTTTCGGAGGAGGCGGCGATGCCTCGTTAATCGGGGTGGGAGCAGGTTCGGTTTCAACAGGCAATACCCACATTTACGCCGGCACATCGGGCTGGGTTTCCACGGTCGTTGAAAAACCAATGCTTGATACCACGACTATGATCGCATCTATTGTCGGGGCCCAGCCGGGCAAATTTAATTTTTTTGCCGAAATGGAAACTGCCGGCAAATGCCTGGAATGGGCTAAGGACAGCCTTGCCCTAGATCACCTGGGACTGTACCGGGACAGCACCCTGTGCTGTGATTCTGTAGAGAGCGTTTATACCGGCATTTATGACCACCTGACCCGGATAGCCGGCGAAGCTCCGGCAGGCAGCGGCGGCGTTATTTTCACCCCCTGGCTGCACGGCAACCGCTGCCCCTTTGAAGATTCAAATTCCCGCGGCATCTTCTTCAATATCAAGCTTGAAACAACTAAAAAGGACCTGCTCCGGGCTGTGCTCGAAGGGGTATGCTACCACCTGCGCTGGATGCTCGAGGCACAGGAAAAGAAAATTAAAACCGGGGATGTAATCCGCTTCGTGGGCGGAGGTGCGCTCTCGGATATCACCTGCCAGATGCTGGCTGATATTACAGGGCGCAAAGTTGAAACAATCGAAAAGCCGCAGAATGTCGGAGCAGTCGGAGCAGCAGTAATAACCGGGTTGGGCCTTGGGGTAATAGGCTCTTTTGAAGAAGTTAAAAGTGCAGTCAGGATTTACAAAACCTTTACTCCCGATCCGAAAAACAGGGAAATCTACGAAAAAACTTTTGCCGTTTTTAAACAACTCTACAAATCAAACAAGAAGCATTTCCGAGGCCTGAACCGCTCCTGAAATAAGACAATACCACTATATAATTCCCTTTTACCGGCATAAAGAAACCAGCTTATAAACAATCAGTACATTCTCCTTATTTAGATCCCGATCTGCCTTTTTTCTTAAGTCTGCATAAACATTTTCTCTTATAGATTTAAATTGCAGATATAAAATAATCACGGTATAGGCATTTTAGATAATTTGATGTAAAATTGTATCAAGCAATATATATGACTGTTATTGTCATAAATGTCCATATTAACTCAGCAGTTATCTGCCGGCAGAAAGGTGAGGTCATGGCCGGAAAATGGAGCGCTAAAAACCGCGGTGATGATATCTGGATTGCTAAAACTGGCAGCTATGATGTAATCATAATCGGCGGGGGTATTACCGGGGCCGGTATTGCCCGCGAATGTGCACTGCGCGGAATCTCATTCTGCCTGCTCGACAAGGATGATTTTGCCTTTGGCACTTCATCAAGATCATCAAAGTTGTTTCATGGCGGGATGAGGTACCTGGCCTCAAAAGAATTCGGTTTGGTCAGGGAATCAACCAGCGAAAGAAACTGGCTGCGCAATCATCTCCCCAACCTGGTCAGGCCGCTGGGTTTCGTCTATCCTGCTTACGAAAAAGGCAAGGCCAGGCCTTTTACTGTCTGGCTGGGAGTTAAGCTTTATGAAATCCTGTCGGACTGGTTCAGCGAATATAAAAACTACCGCAAATCCAAGATTTTCAGGACTGAATTTGTTGAAGAATTCGAGCCTGCTGTTGCTACCGAAGAACACGAACTGGGCAGGATGATCATGGCCGGTTTCTATTACGATACCAACTGTGATGATGCCCGGGTAACCCTTGAAACAATTAAAGAAAGCCTTGATTTAGCAGGAAGCAAATCGGTCGCCCTAAATTATGCCCGGGTCGAAAACTACATCAAAGATCCTGCGGGCAAAGCCTGCGGAACAGTGGTAAAAGACGTTTTCAACGGTAACACTTTTGAAGTAAAGGGGAGGTGCATCGTATCGGCGGCCGGAGTCTGGACCGACCAGGTACTTGCCGCTACAGAATACAGCAAACAGCGGATTTACCCGACCAAGGGCGTACACATAGTCGTTCCCAACGAACGGATCGGAAACAGAAATGCCTTCAGCTTAATCTCTTTTGATGACGACCGGTTTTTCTTCGTGTTGAACCGCTACAAGGTTTCAGTGATCGGCACAACGGACACAGCTTATTACCCTGAGTCAAAAAACCTGGATGAACCCCGGTGCAACAAGGAAGACTGCGACTACCTGCTGCGCACGGTAAACAGGATGTTTCCGCATGCCATGCTTACATACGATGACATCATCGCCACCTTTGCCGGGATCCGCCCCCTGATCAAGCAGGATGGCGCCGAGCGTGAATCTGCAGTCTCGCGTAAACATCAAATATTCCAGACTAAAGATGGCGTGGTCGCCATCGCCGGGGGCAAATCAACCACTTTCCGGCTGATGGCCGAAGATCTGCTCTTTTATCTTCAGAAACATAATTATTTGGGCCAATTTTCCAAACTTGAATACAATAAACGAGGGTTTTCCAGACAGCCGTTCAAAGTCGGCCTGAGCAGGAAAGAATTCGACAACATAATTGCCGGGAAGGGCCTCACGAAGATTGCCCGTCCTGATCAGCTAAACTATTTCCATACCCAGTTCGGACAGGGCGGAATTGAAATTCTGGAAAAGATCAGAGATAACCCGCCTTCAGGCCGCTCCCTGCTGGGAGGCTACCCTCATTGCGCTGCCGAAATAAATTTTATCCTGGAACATGAAAACGCCCCTAAACTGATCGATATCCTCTGCCGCCGGACCGAAGCACAATGGATGATCTGGCACTATAAACAACCTGAACTTGCTGCCGCAGTGGCTAACATAATGGCCTCCTATTACGGCTGGAGCGATGAAGAAAAAGCAGCCGAAATCAAGGAATACCTGGATTACGTCAATAGTAATGTTCACTTCCTGAAGCATAGTTGACACGGGGAGTTGACACGGGGACGGGGGAACTGTCAACATTTTTGCTTAAATAAAAGTCTCTGCGCATCGGGCCTATCCGTTGATTTTGGCTTTATTAGAGGTGGTTTGAAAAGTTGACAGTTCCCCCGTCCCCGTGTCAACTACGGCGGTCTGTTCAATATGGTTGACAGTATTGATTATTAATTACTATAATTACTAAGGGTGCCGGGCTTACTGCTACGCGGAAGCCCATTCCTTTTTAAAAAGGTAAACTCTCAGGCAAAACATGTTATATTTTATTGCTGTGAAAAGACTTGATCAAATCTTAAGTCGGAGAAGGTGTTCCAATCTGAAAAAGCTGCGGTTGGAGACAGTCAAATCGGTCGGGCAACTGATTTGTCATGATATAACCAAAATTGAAAAGGGGTCATTTAAAGGGGCAATCTTTAAAAGAGGGCATCGCATCTGTGCTGATGACGTTGAAACCCTGCTCAGCCTTGGCAAGAACCATATTTATACCCTGGACCTTGAAGAGGGTGAACTGCATGAAGATGAAGCAGGCATGCGCCTGGCACGTGCCCTGGCCGGCCCGGGGCTTGCAGTCGGCAAGCCATCGGAAGGGCGCCTTGACCTGTTCGCAAAACACAGTGGCTTACTGAAAATCGACACGGCCCGCCTGCAGCGGATCAACAGCGTTCCCGATGTGGTGGTGGCTACTCTTCACAGCGGCACCCCACTTGAAAACGGTGAAAAAGTTGCCGGGGCCAAGGTGATCCCTCTTGTTGTCAACGAAGAAACCGTGGCTGCCGTAGAAAAAATATGTGCCGAAGGATCCCCACCCCTGAAGGTTAAACCTTACTTGACCTATAAAATTGGCGGGATTATTACAGGACGGGAAGTTGTCGAAGGCCGGATTAAAGACGGCTTCGCCCCCGTCCTGACCGAAAAGGCTGCCCGCTTTGGCCAGGGAGAACCTTTTATTCGTTTTTGCGGAGATGATGCCGACCAGATCGCTGCTTTAGTTGAAGAGCTGCTTAGCAAAGGCTGCAACATGGTAATCATTACAGGGGGAATGTCAGTCGACCCCGACGATGTAACCCCGACCGGAATAAAAAAAACCGGAGCGGAAGTGATCAAATACGGCGCGCCTGCTCTTCCGGGAGCAATGTTCCTTCTTGCTTACAAAGGCGAACTTCCCTTAATCGGCCTTCCAGCTTGCGCCATGTATTTCCAGAATACCGTCTTAGACATATTGCTGCCCCGCTTGCTGGCGGGAGAAAAGGTGACATCAGAAGAAATAGCAGCTCTCGGACATGGCGGCCTCTGCCAGCACTGTGAAAATTGCACCTTTCCGAAGTGCTCTTTCGGCAAAGGAAGCCTTTAGTTTTCTCCCACAAACCCTCTCGCTGAAGCTTTTACCTGATAGGCTCTCAGTTCAAAACGCTATACGGCTGGAGAACAAAGGATCCGGCTGTTAAACAACTAACAGGAGGTTTTGCTGGTGAAACAATTGATCAGAAAAACAATTGAAGAATTCACTGCCTCTTATGCTCACAGCAGCGATACCGGCTGGGAAAAGCCCCTGGTCGCTTTTGCTTCTGCAAATGACCCCTTATTTGCCAAACTTAAAGAATTGGCCAGCCCAACCCATGAATTGCCGCAGGGCTTTTTATCCGAAGCCCGCACGGTAATTACTTACTTTTTACCCTTTGCGGATCAAGTTATAGAAAACAATAAGAAAGGCCGCTTCAGCTCGCAAACCTGGGGAGAAGCTTACATCGAAACTAACAAGCTCATTGCTGATTTAAACCGTTACCTGCAGGAGAAATTAATTCACCAAGGCTACCAGGCAGTATTTGTACCGGCTACCCATAATTTTGATGAAAAAACCCTGCTCAGCGACTGGTCTCACCGCAGCGCTGCTTACATAGCAGGCCTGGGCACCTTCGGCCTGAACCATATGCTGATAACCGAAAGGGGCTGCTGCGGAAGAATCGGCAGCCTGGTTACCGATCTGGAGCTGCCGCCAACCCTGCGATATAAAAGAGAGTTATGTCTCTACAAAAATGATGGTTCATGCGGGGAATGCGCTAAAAAGTGCTTTAATGAAGCCCTGACAGAAAACAATCTCGATAAGCATAAGTGTTACGAAATGTGCCTGGCAAATGCCGATCGTTTAAACAGCCTGGAAAGCATTGCTGACGTCTGCGGCAAATGCCTGGTCGAAGTGCCCTGTTCAACTGCTATTCCAGCCAGGGAAAACAAGACAGGTTAACTAATGTAACAAACCTTTTTATAAGAAGATCGCAGATAGCTTTATATTCAGCTTCTTCGTTATCTTCAGCGATATCTTTGGCTACTCCAGTAATTTCAGTAAAGTTACCTGCGGTGGGCCGGTGACGGCATCTTTAATCGTTTCCCGGAAGGCAAGGTAATGCGGTAGTTTGCGATGCTCATCTAGAGCTTCTGGCCTGGTATATTTCTCCAGGATATAGATTTCAGAAGGGTTATCTGCGGCTATAAAAGGATCGTAGAGCAGACATTCTTTTTCTTCTTTTCTTACCGTCTCGGCCATTTTGACTGCAGCCCGGGCTACTTTTTCTTCCATGCCCGGCTTTGTTGTTAATACTGCCACCAAACCGATCATTTCATCATCTCCTCACCAGTGTACCTTATTGTTTGTTTTCCCTGTTATATTATGTCGCCATAATATGATAACCGCAATCCGCATAGAGGACTGTCCCTGTAATGGCGCGGGACAGATCTGAAGCTAAAAATAACGCGGTAGCAGCGACATCATCGGCTGTTGCCAGGCTGCGCAGAGGAGTCCGTTCCGCAACCCCTTCCAGAAGGCGGTTAAAATCCTTTACTCCCTTGGCCGAAAGAGTTTTAATCGGGCCGGCCGAAATAGCATTAACCCTGATTTTCTGCGGGCCAAGATCAGATGCCAGATAGCGGACACTTGCTTCCAGGGAAGCCTTGGCCACCCCCATTACGTTATAGTTGGGTACAACCCGTTGTGAACCCTGAAAAGTGAGGGTGATGATAGTCCCTCCTTCGCTCATCAATGGATAGAGACGCTGTGCTGCCGCAACCAGGGAATACGCGCTGATATTGTGGGCCAGGAGAAAGCCTTCACGAGAAGTATCGGCATAAAGGCCATCAAGTTCTTCTTTCTTAGCGTAAGCAAGGCTGTGCACCAAACTGTGCACAACGCCCCATTCATCTTTAAGGCGTGCGGCCAAATTATCCAGTTCTCCGTCCTCGGCAACATTACAGGGCAGCAGCAGCGAACCCGGCATTTCCTTATCTACCAGGCGTTTTACTTTATCCTTAAACCTTTCGTCCTGGTAGGTAAATGCCAGTTTGGCACCGGCAGTACTTAAGGCCTTTGCGATAGCCCAGGCGATACTGCGTTTATTAGCTACTCCCATAACTACAATATTTTTACCCCGGAGCATTTTATTTTCGTTCTTCAAACAAATCACCTTCCTAAATATATGGGGCTGGTAATAATTTGTTTTCCATTTTATCTACAAGTGCTATATAGTTCCGTTCTGACAGAACTGCTTAAATTGCTGCCCGCCATGCTATTGTTTCACAACTTTAAGGCTATCACAACAGGCCGTTAATAATTAGAACAATTTAACTATAAAAACTTAAAGTTATCTACATCGAAAAGCCCCCGGTCAGTTATCTTCAAAGAGGGAATGACCGGCAGGGCCAGGAAAGACAGGGTGAGGAAAGGCTGGGGCAATTGAGTACCCAATTCTTTGGCTGCCTCCAGGATTTTTTCCATCCCTGCGGCAACTTTAATTGCCGGTTCTAAAGACATCAAACCGGCTACCGGTAGAGGCAGTGAAGCTTTAACTATGCCTCTGTTGTCAACAGCGACGAACCCTCCGCCGATGCGGGCCAGTTCATTTACTGCCGCTGCCATTGCTTTTTCTTCAACCCCTGTTACCAGTATATTGTGAGAATCGTGAGCCACACTGGACGCGAGAGCGCCCTGCTCTAAGCCTATTCCCCTGACCAGGCCTACTGCCATACGACCGCTGGCTTTATGCCTTTCTACCACCGCTATTTTATTTATCCCGCTCCCCGGTTTAACTATAACGGTATTGTCATCTTCACGCGGAATATCTAACAGCAGTTTTTCAGTTACCAGTTGCCCCGGAATTACCCCGATTACTGCCGCCTTATCCCCGGACAACCTTAAGGCAAAGTCATCTTCACTGACTTCCCGGGCCATCTTAACCGTTTGCATAGCTGATTGCGGTAAGTTGTAGGTCGGAATACCTGCTGTAAGTTTTCCGGCCCGGGCAGCCAGGCGTCCGTTTTTTACTACCAGGTCAGCCTCAAAGTTTCTTAAATCCTTAAAGACGACCAAATCGGCCAGGTAACCGGGGGCAAGAGCTCCACGGTTATATAACCGGTAGTGCCTGGCTGCATTTATAGTAGCAATTTTTATCACGTGAAGGGGATCTGCTCCCATCGATACCGCAGTTTTAAGCAGGCCGTCAAGGTGCCCTCGGGCCAACAGCTCAGCTGCTTCCCGATCATCGCTACCAAACATAAACGCATCAACAGTAGATTGATTTACCAGCGGAAGAAGCTCTTCAAGGCTGGATGAAGCCGAACCGTGCCTGATTATTATTTTCATTCCACTGCGCAACTTTTCACCTGCTTCGGCTGCGTTAACACACTCGTGATCGGTTGTAATCCCCGCGCCCAGGTAAGCTTGCAGGTCTTTGTCGCTTACTGAAGGCGCATGCCCGTCAATTACCTTATTTTCATTATGTGCGGCAATAACCTTGGCCAGAACTTCTTCATCTCCATCAATTAAGC
>SLHT01000244.1 GCA_007136055.1 Syntrophomonadaceae bacterium | reverse complement strand
CGGTCAATAACTATGGCAAATCCCTGGTTCTAACAGAATTAATGGTAGAACCGCTTTGACGTCTAAATATATCAACACTCATTATTGTAGTTCCAAATTAACCAATCAGGTTAGTTTGGAACTAAAAAAAGGTTTCATTTGCGGAATGCCTGTTTAATCATTAATAAAGCTGGATCTAATTTATGAGTGCTGTAAAATAAAAGATAGCACTATTTTAAAAAGCTTGAAAATTGTGAAGGTAATTTGCTGATAATGAAGAAATTAAAAACTTAACATCACGAGCAATCCTCCTGTAAAACTAATTTTTATAATAAAGCCTTGTTTTGGAGAAGATATAAATGCTGTTTCGATTAAATACACGTGCTTAATTTTTGATGTTCATTTTCTATAATATGGCTATTCATGCTTATGATATTCATATCACCATTTACTGCGTCTAATTAATTAGAGCTAAGGCAATTAAGGGACCTGAAAATTAAAATAAAAGATGTTATTTAATTAAAAACTAAAGGTTTGTATAGAATTGATAATTGTTGGAGGGAGAGTCATTATGGATACACGAAAAGATGAAAAATTGCATAAGCAAAAAGTGATGCAAGAGTATGTAAAAAAAATGGAATATTATAATAGCTGTGTAGATGAGGATTCAGAGTGGAAATCGTGGGGGTCTTTGATGCTCAGTGATACTACAAGCAAAGGAGAAATTCTGGACAAGAATAGTGCAGTAACATTTGGAGAAAAAACCTATCCCAAAGATGGTTGGGCTGTAATTTTGACTGGTGGAGCTGGATCTGGAAAAGGCTTTATTATCTCAAACTTAATATTGATAGATGCAAAAATTGCGGACGTTGATCAATTAAAAGCTTTATATAACATTAAAATGAGTGGCAAATTGGATTTAATAAAACATGATGATACCGCAGACTTCAATCAAAGTAAAGATTCGAATTGGTCGGAAGAAAAGAATTTAAAACTCTTTTTTACTGATAATGAATTAGCAAACATAATTTTTGATATCACAGGGAAGAGTTTAACAAGTTTACAAAACTATGTTGGTATGATATCAGATCTGGGTTATAAAATAAGCTTAGTTTGGGTAGTTGCAAATAGAGAGGTTGCAATAGTAAGAAACCTAATGAGAGATAGAGTTGTTCCTCAACAGCTATTTCATCAGATACATAATCAAGTAAATGATACTATGTTCAGCTTTCTTAAAGATCCGTGGTTTTCAAGAAGTGTTGAAGAGACTTGGGTAGTTTTTTCAGGACCTGCCACTGTAGAGTTCGAAAAACATACTAATGTTGCTGCCAGAGATGAAGTTTTGAAAAATAGAGCATTTAATTTGATCAAAAGGGATAATGCTTTCACTACTTTTACCACTATAAGAGGCAAGAAAGTTGACTTAAAAACAAAAATCATTGATTGGCTTGGTCCACAAGAGCATCATTATCAAAATCCTGCTATCTATAAATCATTTAAGCAAGTAGAAATGGATATTGCTTCTTTAGAAAAGAAACCAACAGGTAAAATAATTCCAGGTCAAGAACTTGATTTAAAGCAAACTTGATCAATTTAAAGCAATAGATGAATTTAAATGTCAATAAACTGGGTCAGTATCTGACCATAATAGTATATCAATCAGAAAAGTTAAATACCATTTAGATGATGATAGTTTTGAAATTGTAATTTATTTAAGGGGGGGGGGTAATAGTAATGGGTGAGTATCTACTTGAATCAGAAGTTTATTTTAATAAATACACTTGTCAAAACTGTGGCAAATATTTCTATCATGATTACAAATGCTTGGATAATTGCCCCCACTGCGGGGTTGAATGTGGAGAAGAGACGAAGAGTAGCGAAGAAATGATATCAGAGTTAATTTATTATGATATAGATCCTAAAACGGGTGAGATCTTCTTATATAAAGATGATAGCTATATGTAACTAATTTTTAATCAGGTGATGGGCTGTTAAATATATTTAAACATTTTAATCAAAAGGTGAAATTGTGTTTTGGTTTCTAGTCATATTATTAGTGAGCGGTTGGATAATCAAAACCTCCTCAAAAGAAAGGGGTGATTCCGCCAATAAAGTTGGCAACCTGATTCATATGGCGGTTCTTATCATTGTTATATTTATCGTTGTAGTTTCCTGTATTGATGCTTGTATGATGTATTGATAATGAAATATTGAGTAGGTCTTATTCTGGTTTGATGGGTCTCGAATAAGCTTATTTTATATTATTATTTATAATCGATAATTTAACACACAATGCGGTTGCTGAATTGAGGCAGTTTTAAATACTATTCAATAAGACTTTATAAATAAGGAAGAGGAGGATTGGAGAATGAAGGGGCAAAATGTTCTTACTGCATTAAAATTTGATGATGAAGACATGCTTGATTCGGCCTTAGAAGAAGATGGTTTAGATATTAATGAACCCATTGAAAATGATGATACACCATTGATTATTGCAACATTTTGGCGAAAAGAAAATAGTATAAGACATCTTTTAGAAAAAGGTGCAGATCCAAACTGTGTAAGGGAAGGCTTTACACCCCTGATGATTGCTTCCCAAGAAAATTATCCAGAGATCGTGTCTATACTTGCAGAAAGAGCAGACTTAGATTATCAAGGGTTGCATGGTCTAACCGCTTTAATGTGTGCAACTCGCGATGGTAATATTGATATAGTAAAAATATTATTGAACAAAGGAGCTTCTGTTGATATTAAAACAGATCAAGGTACTAATGCTTTGATGATGGCAAAGCATTTTGGGCATAATGAAGTAATTGAGTTAATTGAAAAACAAACAGCAGGAAAAGAAAAACCTAATTATCACTCATTAATTTTTCCTGATGGAAGTAAGTATATCGGACAAATAAAAGATAATAAGCCTCACGGACAAGGAACTATGGTTTTTTCTGGTGGTGCAGTATATGAAGGAGAATTCTATGAATCGGCAATGCACGGACGAGGAATATTTACTACCTTTGAAGATCATAAGTATGTTGGGGAATTTAAAGATGATATGAAATACGGGCAGGGCTCATATACGTGGCCTGATGGCAGAAAATATGTTGGAGATTTTAAAGATGATATGATGCATGGACAGGGAACATTTTCCTGGCCTGACGGTAGAAAACATGTCGGGGATTTTAAAGAAGACTCAGCACATGGGCAAGGCTCATTAACGTGGCCAGATGGCAGAAAATATGTAGGGGAATTTTTGGATGACAAAGTTCATGGAAAGGGAACATTTACTTGGCCAGATGGCAAAACCTACGTTGGAGAATTTAAAAATGATACATTCCATGGGCAGGGAAAAATTCAGGATGCCAATGGAATTATTCATGAAGGAAAATGGGAAAAAGGCAAATATATTGATGAATAAAAAGTTAAATCACATTCATATCTATATAGCCCCTAATAGACTTGGAAAAACCCTTGCTGTATTATACCATTTTAATAGGGGGTAGAAATAAGATGTATAAGTCTCAGTACACTGATGAATTCAAGGGACAGATTTTACAAGAATGTAGGGAGACCGGTTATGTCGCCCTGGTAGGGAGGAGGCATCAGATATAACCGAACACTATTCATAAGGAGTTGATAAAGCTGGTTGATTAAGGGATCTTTTTAGAACATTTAGTCAGGAGGTGATAAATTAAAACAAATGAATAATGAAAAAATCAAAGTCATTTAATAAATTGAAGTCCATGCTTGTTCAAATAATTGCTTGAATCTTTATTTTAATTGAGAGGAAGGTTAAATATTATGGGTAAACCGCAAATGTGGATCATGAAAATCACACCTGATGAATCATATAAAACCAAGGAAATATTTGATGGACTTTTTTTGGGAGATAACCCTAAAAATGTAATTGGATGGGATGGAGAAGAAGAAGGTAATTTTCAAAGATTTATGGATCACTGGCAATCAATGAAAAATGGTGATGTTGTTGTAGTAATGGAGGGATTAAGCAAGTCAGTGGGAGCAGTGATAATAACTTCTGAACCTTTTGAAGGAAAAGGAAATACTATAGATTGGTTTAGATATCGGAGAAAAGCGAAGCTAATAAAAGCATTTGATCCTCCGTTAGAGCATAAAATTTCAACAAATCGCGATCGAATTATGAAGGAATCTGG